>NZ_JBSFMS010000001.1:0-59436 GCF_053599675.1 Streptomyces sp. NPDC000880
GGCACCGCGAGTGGATCGACGACTGTTACGCCGCCGGATCCGTGGAGGAGATCCTCGGCCGGCTGCTCGACTGCGGCGACCCGGCGGCAAAGGAGACCGCGGAGACGATCGTCACCCGGTCCCCCACCGCGCTGAAGGTGACGCTCGCCGCGCTGCGCCGGGCCCGTCGGCTGGGGGCGCTGGAGCCGGTGCTCGACCAGGAGTACCGGGTCTCGTGCGCGGCTCTCTCGTCACCCGATCTGGTGGAGGGCGTACGGGCAAAGGTCATCGACAAGGACCGCAGGCCGCGTTGGTCGCCCGCGGAGCTGTCGGAGGTGACGGACGCGGACGTTGCCCGGTTCTTCGCGCCCCTCGGGGACGGCGAATTGAGGGCGGCCTCCAGCTCGACCAGGTGATCGTGTGCGCTCGCCCCCGGTCATGACTGATCGTGCGGCCCTGCTCGCTCAGACTTCCGGGCGGAGCAGCAACAGCGCCGTGTCGTCGCTGCGTTGACGGCTGCTCGTCGCGTGGCCGACCAGCGTGTCGGCCAGCGCCTCGAGCGGCTGGTCGGCGGTGCTTGCCAGTAGTGCGGCCAGCTCCGCCAGGGCGTCGTCGAAGTCCACGCCGGGCACCTCGATCAGACCGTCCGTGTACAGGACCAGTACGGATCCCGGAGGCAGCGGCACCGCCGTGGTGGGATAAGCGGCCGACGGGTCGACGCCGAGCAGCGGGCCGCCAGCCAGATCGAGGATGTGGACCCGGCCGTCCGGATCGCGGAGCAACGGCTGGGGGTGGCCGGCGCGGGCCAGCAGGGCACGGGTGGCCGGCCGGTCCAGATGCAGATAGACACAGCTGGCCAGCAGATCCGCGTCGAGATCGATCAGCAGCCGGTTGGTGTTCTCCATGACTTTGCCGGGCAGCTGGCCCACCGCCGTGTAGGCGCGGACGGCGGTGCGGACCTGGCCCATCAGCCCGGCGGCGGTGACGTTGTGGCCCTGCACATCTCCGATGACCGCGTCGCCGGTGCGCATCAGGTCGTAGAAGTCGCCGCCGATGTCCATGCCCTGGGTGCCGGGCAGATAGCGCGCGGCGACCTCCAGACCGGGCAGCGCGGGCAGGGAGTGCGGCAGCAGGGCGGACTGGAGGCCGTGGGCCAGCCGGTGTTTGGTGTCGTAGAGCCGGGCCCGTTCCAGCGCCTGGGCGATGAGGCCGCCGAGGCTGGTGAGGACGGCGCGCTCGTCGGTGGAGAAGTGGTGCGGCTCCGAGTAGCTGAGTATGCAGGTGCCGACGGGCCGTCCGGAGGCGATCAGCGGCAGATAGGCCCAGGCGGCCATGCCGTCACGGGTCGCGGAGCGGGCGGGATAGATGTGCTCCAGCTGTGCGCGCGACTCGAAGAAGGACGGCACTCCGGTCACGAGCGCGTGGGCGCCGGGCGTCTGGGCGGCCAGGGGCATGCCGTCGAACCGCTCGACGACCGCCGCGTCCTGGTAGCCGCGCTGGCCCAGGACGCGTAGCCGCCCGGCGTCGGACGCGAGCATGACCAGCGCGCGGCTCCCGACGGCCGGCATGATCTCGTCCGCGACCAGCTCGATCACATCGGACACGCCGACGGCCTCGGTCAGCGCGCTGGCCAGGTTGAGGATGTGGGATATCGCCACCAGGCCAGCGGGCTGCTGCGACGGTACGTCGTCGGGCATCTCCTGGACGGCTCCGTGGGCCGGGGTGATGTGCACGCTGATGCCGCTTCTGCTCGGGTGGAAGCGGAACATCAGCCAGTCCTGCGGCGGGCGCAGCGCCACGAAGGACGTGGCGTGCTGGCTGAGCAGGGCCGCCCGGTAGCGGTCTTCGTACACCGGGTCGTTCAGCCACGGCAGGGCCGACCACAGCAGGTTTCCCAGCAGCCCGGACAAGGGGAGGCCGAGCAGTTCGCCGGCGGCGGCGTTGGCGTAGGTCACCTGTCCGTTCACGTCGAGGGAGCACATACCGTCCGGCATCCGCGCCAGCATGTGCACGGCCTCGACCGCGCCGCTCGTCGCGTGCGTGGCGGAGGGCCCGAGGAAGTCGGCCTCGGGGAAGACGGGACGGCCCTGCTCTGCGGCGCGCGCCAGCCGCAGGGCGAGGCGGTCGCAGGCGGCGGTGAGACGGCCGACTTCGGTGTCGGATATCTCGGGCGGATGGGAGCCGGGCCAAGTCACGAAGACGGCGCCGTACGGGGTGTCGGCGGTCGCGATGGGCAGGGCGGCGAGGGCGAACGGATAGGGCAGGACCACCGCGATGCGCGGATAGCGGCGGGCCATGTCCTCCTCGCCGGAGACCCAGATCAGGCGCTGCAGGCGCACCGCCTCGGCAACGGGGAGGGGCGAGCCGATCGAGACGCGTTCCCAGGGGGCCGCGAAAGCGCGGGGCAGCCCGGCCATGACGGCCATCTCGAGGACCTGCTCGTCGTGCGAGAGCAGGTAGACGGCTCCGGCGTGGGCCTGGACGTCGTCCATCATCCCGGCGAGCGCGAGCGACAGGAGGGGGTGGGAGCCCTCGCCCCCGCCGTCCGGTTCTGCGGCCCCGGAGGCGAGCGGATCGGACAAGGGGAATCACCTCCTCCGCAAGGCTCACGACCAAGGCTGCCCGCTGCGGGGGCTTCCCGCACGGCGAGCGGAGGTAGCTGGTCCGCCCCCGTACAGCCATGCCTCGCCAGGTCCCGGGAGCGGGGGCCACGGCGGGGCCGCGCAGCCGGCCCCGCACCCCCTCGCGTGCGAGGCCGGCTGCGCGCAAGCAGGTCTGTCTAGGCCGCCCGGCCCACCCCCGCTCCCTCCGCCGCTATGCGCACCTCGGTACGTTGCGTCACACCGCCCACCGTCACCGCCAGCGTGACCGTCCCTGGTCGCAGGGCCGTCAGCCGGCCCGTCGTCGGGTCGAACGCCGCCGCGTGACGGTGGCGGGCGTTCTCTGGGGCACCGATGTACAGATTCGTCGAACCCGTCCAGTCCGCGCTCAGCGGGAAGGCCACCGGAACCCTGCGCGCACCCTGAGTGACCGTCGCGCCGGCGTCGTCGCTGTCGCCGGGGCGCAGTGCCGCGGGCGCGTCCAGGGTGAGGCCGTCGACATGTGCGCGGGTCTGGACGGAGACCCAGTCCGGGCCGCTCTCCCACGGCCTGACGCGGCCCGCCGACTGCTCGCCCCGCGAGACCTTGTCGACGCCGACCAGCGACCAGCCGGTGAAGCCGCCCTCGTCCGCCGGGCCCGCCGGATTCTTGCCCGAGTTGCCGTTGATCAGATACGGCACACCGTCCACGTGCTCGGCGTGGAAGACGCCGACATGGCTGCCGATGAGCCCCGCACCCTTGCCCGTCGTACGGCGGAACTCCGCGAGCCACTGCTCGATCAGCGCCGCCTCCTTGCGGTCACCCAGCTGGCTGCCCTTCTGCACGGTCGGGTCGCGCGGCGGCACATGCTCGACGACCATCACCGAGCCGATGTCCGGGTTTTTCGCCGCCACGTCGAGCTGCGCCCGCACCTCCTTGATCTGGTCGAAGCCGCCGCCGCGCAGGGTCAGGCTCGACGTGTCCAGCGTCAGGAAGCGCGTGCCGCGATGGTCGAACGTCCGGTGCGCGGGGCCGAATTCGGTGATGAAGTTTTCTATCTTCCCGCCCATCACCTCATGGTTGCCGGGCACGTAGTACCAAGGCAGCTCGTCCCCCAGCTCTTCGGTCAGCACGCGCCGCGCGAACGCGAGGTCCGCGGGCGAACCTTCGTCGACCAAGTCGCCGTTGACGACGACGAAGTCGGGCCGCGCGCCCTTGATCTCGCGCAGGGTCCGCCGCGCCTGCGCCACGATCGCGCTGTCGGGGTCGCGGGCGACGAACTGCGCGTCGGACATGACCGCGAACTGCCAGTCCCTCCCCTCGGTTTCGGCCTCGGGGTCGATCAGCGGATCGGCCGTACGCGGCTGTTCGGGCAGGTCGACGGCCGGCGGCAGCTGCGCCGTGAGGCCGTCGATCACAATCTTCCCGGTGTACTGCTTGGCGGCAGCGGTCTCGGCCAGATAGAAGCGGTACACCGACAGCGGCGTCGCGGCCCCGGGCGGGACGGCGAAGGTCACCTGCCGCCAGCCGGTCCAGGTGACGTACGGGCCGCGCAGCAACTGGTCGGATCCGGCCGCGTCCTTGAGGTGCAGCGTCGGCCACGCGCCGTTCCCGTCGCCCTTGATCCAGAGCGTGAAGGACTGAGGCCGGCCCGGGACGGCGATCTGCCGCGGGGGGTTGGCGTACGCGGCGCGGGTCGCGGTCGACTGCGTGAAGTCGTAGCTCAGCTCCAGGCCGGTGCCGCTCTGCCCGTCGGGCGTCGCCGCGACCGAACCGCTCGCGCGCGCCTGGCTGAAGGTCCAGGACGCCGCGTCGTCGAAGGCCGACACCGGCTGCTCGGCGAGGCCGACGCTGACGGCGAGGACCGTGGTGACACCGGCAACGGTCGCGGTGATCCGCCCGGCGCCGCCGCCCGTACGGGAAGTGACGGCGAAGGAGCCCCGGCCGTCGTCGCGTATGTCGAACAGCGTGTGGTCGTAAGCGAGTTGCACATCGCCGGGTTCGACGGGCGCGCTGTTGCCCTGCGCGTCGAGGCCGAAGATGCCGAACGTGCCGGTGGCGCTCGTGTCCGCGAGGCCGACGCGCCGGGTGGTCGGCTCGATCCGGGCGAGGTCGTCGAGGACGGTCAGCTCGGTGCTGCCGAGGGCGCCGGCGCGTTCGGCACGTATCTCGGTGGTGCCGCTGTGCCGCGCCAGGAACACGCCCTGGCCGTCGACGCGGCCCACCGAGGGCCGTACGGCGCGCCAACGCGGGGTTCCCGCAGCCGGTCCGTACGTCTCGTCGTATCCGGCGGCGGTGAGCCTACGGGTCAGTCCGGGGAACACCCGCTCGGGATGGCCGCCCCTGACCGGGTCGGCAGTGGGGGCGCTCCCGGCGGAAGTGCGGGTCTCGACCCAGAAGCCGCGCAGCCGTCCGCTGCCGTCTGGCGCGGTGAACGCGACACCGTTGGGGACCGTGCGCTCGCTGCCGTCGGAGGGGCTGTTCTCCACTTGGAGGGCGTCGCTGCCGGGCTCGCGCGCGAGAAGCGTCGACGATCCGCCGCCGTCGAGGTTGAGCGCGCTGTGCGCGCCGGCCTGCTTCATCATCAGGCCGAGCTCGGTGAGGGTGACGCCGCCGCTGTCGGCCTGCCTGCCGTCGACGGTGATGACCTGCATCGCGCTGCCGTCCTTGGAGAAGCCGACGGCGGTGCGGGGGGCGGCGGTGTTGTTGCCCTCGCCCTCGTGATTCTGGGGTACGCCGTCGACGACCAGGAGTTCACGGCCGCCGACCGCAGTGCGCGGGACGGGGCCACTGTCGGTACGCGGCCGGTACTCCAGGGACACCGGGTCGCCGGGCCGCAGCGCGGCGAGGAGTCCGGCACCGGCCTCCCGTCCCGCCAGGACGGTGGTGTCCGGGGCGATCGGCCCGGTGCCGGGCCTGCCGGTGACCGCGACGACTTTGCCGTCCCGTACGAGCGCTTCGGCCACGGGAGTCGCGGCGTCCACGGTCAGGGCACGGTCGGCGGTTCCCCAGGCCGCGGTGTATGCGCCGATGCCGCCGGCCGGGACGTTCGCGGCGTTGTACGCGGTAAGCGGGTGCGCCCCCGACGGCAGCGTCAGGGTGCCGTCGAAGTAGAGCTCCAGGATGCGTCCCGCGCTCCCCGGACCGATACCGACGGCCCGGTTGGCGCCGGTGGCCGGCGAGTGGGTGACCTTGCCGTCCTTGATGCCGGGGCCGTGCGGGGCGCCGGTCTGGTTGATGTCGAAGAAGTCGGCGTTGATGGCGGCGACCGTGCGCCGGCCGGGTCCGGCGTCGTGACCGGCGGCGAGTTCGGAGACGATATGGCGGTCGGCGACCTTGCCCGAGGAGAGGTAGTCGGCCTGTGCGCCGCTGCTGTCGAGATCGACCGAGAGTGCGTCGACCCGCAGCCACTTGTTGGATTCGAGCCGGTCGTACGAGGTGAGGCGGATACCCGGGGCGATCGGCCGGGAGCTGCGCGCGGTCTCGATACCGTCCCCGTCGGCAATGGCTCTGGAACGTCCGGCCGGGGCGCTCGCGGGCGGCGGGGCGATGTGGCGCAGTACTTCGGCCCAGTCACGGGGACGGGGATCGGGGGTGGAATCGGCGACGGCGGGGGATATCGCCCCCGCCGCCAGTGCGGACACCGTCGCGACCAGCACGACGGAACGTCTTGCTCTGCCAAGGCCCACAACTACTCCTGTAGTACGGCTTGTTGGGCACGTAGAAAGCGCTGTCGGCGCACAGCATCGCGGCGCTCGGAGGAACGCACCAGGGGTCACGGGAACACCAGGAAGAACAGGGACTGTCACGGGCGTTGCCGCCAGCACTCGATCTTTGGGGGCCAGGCGGTGCGCGAGGCCGAGGGGCGAGCAACAATCGCGCAAGAAACCCGTAACAATTCACCATGCGAGACGATTTGCGAAGTGCATTGACGTGTCCGGAAGTCGCTGCCATTCTCTGCGGTGTGAGTCAAGCTGACATTCTCGTATCGCGCCTGCACGTCGATCTCCGACGGCACGCCAGCGCACTCTGTGCCGCTGGCCGCTGAAACACGTGCAGCTGACTTCCTTCTCCGCGCCCAGCCCCTGCTCCGGGGCGCTCCCGGCGGGCTGAGCACTCCTTCCCCCGCAGCGCGGTAATTCTTTCGGCAGGACCTTCGCAGAATTCATCTGCCGATTTACACAGACCGCTTTACCTGAATGAATCGCGCCCTTTCCGCATTCTCCATCGCGCGAAGTTTCAGGCATCTCCGCGTATCCCGAAACGGAATGACTGATGACCACATCCCGACGCACCTTCCTTGTGCTCTCCGGCCTCTCCGCGCTGGCGGCCGCCGGCTGCGGCACAGCGAGCGGCACACGCAACACCACGACGCTCCGCTACCAGGGTTCGGCCGGCGCGGTCACCCCACCCGAACTCGCCGCGTCCCTGGGCTACTTGGGCGATCTGAAACTCGACTGGGTGGGGAACACCATCAGCGGCCCGCAGGACATCCAGTCCGCCGCGTCCGGCCAGTCCGACTTCGGCGGCGCGTTCAACGGCGCAGTGGTCAAGCTCGCCGCCCGCAAGGCGCCAATCAAGGCGGTCATCAGCTACTACGGCTCCGACAAGTACGCCTACAGCGGCTTCTACGTCGCCGAGAAGAGCGCCATCCGCACGCCCCGCGACCTCTTCGGCAAGAAGGTCGGCATGAACACCCTCGGCGCCCACCACGAGGCGATGCTCGACATCTACCTCAAGAAGAACGGGCTGAGCCGGGCGGAGGCCGAGCAGGTCGAGCGGATCGTCGTGCCACCCGTCAACACCGAACAGTCCCTGCGCCAGGGCCAGATCGACGTGGCCGTCCTCGGCGGCATCCTGCGCGACAAGGCGCTGGAGACCGGCGGGGTACGGAAACTCTTCAGCGACTTTGAGCTGCGCGGGGCCTTCAGCGCCGGCACCTATGTGCTGACCGAACGCTTCATCAAGCAGAACCCGGAGACGGTGCGGACCTTCGTCACCGGAGTGGGCAAGGCCCTGGACTGGTCCCGTACGACACCCCGCGACGAGGTCGTCGCCAAGATGACCGGGATCCTCGCCAAACGGAAGCGCAACGAGAGCGCCGACGCGCTCAAGCACTGGCATTCCTACGGTGTCTCAGAGCCCGGCGGCCGGATCGCGGAGAAGGAACTGTCGGTCTGGGCCGACTGGCTGACCGAACGCGGCGAAATCGAGTCCGGGCAGGTGCGCGTCCGCGATCTCTACACCAATGAGTTCAACAAAGACCGTGCCAAAACGGGGAGTTGATCCCATGACCACGAAAATCAGCTTCAGGGGCGTCGGCAAGACCTTTCCCGTACGCGGAAAGCAGCAGCGCGTCGTCGCACTGGACAGCATCGATCTCGATATCGCCGCCGGTGAGTTCGCCGTCATCGTCGGCCCGAGCGGCTGCGGGAAGTCCACGCTGCTCGACCTCCTCGGCGGTCTGTCCGAGCCCACCTCGGGGCAGATCCTGCTGGACGGTGAGCCGGTCACCGGACCCGGCCTGGACCGGGGCACCGTCTTCCAGCAGTACGCCCTGCTCCCCTGGCGCACCGCCCAGGGCAATGTGGAGTTCGGCCTGGAAGCCACCCGCGTACCGCGGCGCGAACGGGCCGAGCGGGCCAGGGAGTATCTGGCGCTCGTCGCTCTCACCGGCTTCGAGGACCGGCATCCGCACGAGCTGTCCGGTGGTATGCGCCAGCGCGTCGCCATCGCCCGCAGCCTTGCCTACGACCCCGACGTGCTGCTGATGGACGAGCCGTTCGCGGCTCTCGACGCGCAGACCCGCGAGTCCCTCCAGGACGAGCTGCTGCGGATCTGGCAGCGCACCGGCAAGACGATCGTGTTCATCACCCACGGCATCGACGAGGCGGTCCATCTCGGTCAGCGGGTGGCCGTACTCACCTCGCGGCCCGGCCGGATCAAGGAGGTCGTGCCGATCCGGCTGGGGGACCGAAGCGCCCACGAAGATCCGCGCTCCAGCCCCGAGTTCGCGCACCACCGCCACGAGATCTGGAGCCTGCTGCGCGACGAGGTCAGCCGGGCCCAGCAAGAGGAGAGGGAGGCCGCAACGCCATGAGCATCACAAGCATCACCACCGAGAAAGCGCTCGCGACAGCCGCCGATGTGTGCGGCGCGGTGCAGCGCACCGATCCGGCGCTCGCGGCCCCCGGCCGCACCCGCGCGCTGCCCGCCCTCCTCCGGCGCGCGGGCCGGGCCCTGCTGGGGGTCATCACCCGGACCGTGGCGATCGCGGCGCTGATCGCGGTGTGGGAGACCGCACCCCGGCTCGGCCTGGTCGACCGGACGTTCCTGCCCCCGTTCTCCGAGGTCGCCGTCGCCTGGTGGGAGCTGCTGCTCGACGGACAGCTCGCCGAGCACGCGCAGGCCAGCCTCGGCCGCTCGCTCACCGGATTCGGGCTGGCGGTCGCCGTCGCGGTGCCGCTCGGCCTGCTGATCGGCTGGTACCGGCCGGTTGCGGATCTCCTGAACCCGCTGCTGGAGATCTTCCGCAACACCGCCGCGCTCGCGCTGCTGCCGATGTTCGTCCTGCTCCTTGGCATCGGCGAAACGTCGAAGATCTCCATCGTGCTGTACGCGTGCACCTGGCCGATCCTGCTCAACACCATCAGCGCCGTACGCAACGTCGATCCGACCCTGCTGAGGCTGGCCAAGTCGATGAATCTGCCCGCGCCGAGGATCTTCCAGAACGTGATCCTGCCCGCCTCCGTGCCGACGGTCTTCACCGGCATCCGGCTGGCCGGCGCTGTCGCGATCCTGGTGCTCGTCGCCGCCGAGATGGTGGGCGCCAAGGCCGGGCTGGGCTTTCTCGTCAACGCCTCGCAGTTCAACTTCGCGATCCCCGACATGTACGCCGGGATCATCACCATCTCCGCCATCGGCGTGGCTTTCAACCAGTTGCTCGTGGCCCTGGAACGCCGCTTCACGTCCTGGCGCACCCCGACCGGAAGTTGAGGATCCGACCATGTCCGCCGACACTCCACGCCAGTTCCATCTCAACGCGTTCCTGATGAACGCCGGTCATCACGATGCCGCCTGGCGCCATCCGCGCACCCAGCCCGAGCGGATCACCGATCTCTCGTACTTCCAGGAGCTGGCCCGTACCGCCGAACGCGGCAGGCTCGACTCGCTCTTCCTCGCGGACGGCGTCGCTCTGTGGGGCAATGCTCGCCACAACGCGGTCGGCGGTTTCGAGCCGCTCACGCTGCTCTCGGCGCTGGCCGTCGCCACAGAGCACATCGGCCTGATCGCCACCGTCTCCACGACGTTCAACGAGCCCTTCCATGTGGCCCGCAAGTTCGCCTCGCTCGACCACATCAGCGGCGGGCGAGCCGGCTGGAACATCGTCACCTCCGGAAATGTCGCCGAGGCCAGGAACTTCGGCCTCGAGGAGCATCTGGAGCACGCGCTGCGCTACGAGCGCGCCGCCGAGTTCCTCGACGTGACCAAGGAGCTGTGGGACAGCTGGCTGGACGACGCGCCGGTGATCGACCGTGAGCGCGGCCTCTACTCGCAGGAGGGCGCTGTACGGCCGATCGAGCACCGCGGCACCCACTTCCGGGTCGACGGGCCGCTCAACGTACAGCGCTCGCCCCAGGGACATCCACTGCTGGTGCAGGCCGGGTCGTCCGAGGACGGCAAGGAGTTCGCGGCCCGGTACGCGGAGGCGGTGTTCACGGCCCAGCAGACTCTCGCCGACGGCCAGACCTTCTACAAGGACCTCAAGTCGCGGCTCGCGAAGTACGGCCGCACAGCGGACCAGTTGAAGATCCTGCCCGGCATCTGCCCGATCATCGGCGGGACCGAGGCCGAGGCGCTGGCGCTGGCGGACGAGCTGACAGGGCTGCAGGTCCCGGAGTACGGGCTGCAGCAGCTGTCCGGGATGCTCGGCACAGACCTGAGCGGACTGCCGCTGAACGGACCGCTGCCCGAGCTGCCCGAGGAGCAGGACATCAACGGCAACAAGTCCCGCTTCACGCTGGTCGCGGAGCTCGCCAGGCGCGAGCAGCTCACCATCCGCCAGCTGATCGCCCGGCTCGGCGGCGGCCGCGGCCACCGGGTCTTCGCCGGTACGCCCGAGCAGATCGCGGACCAGCTGGAGCAATGGTTCACCCAGGGCGCGGCAGACGGCTTCAACATCATGCCGCCGTATCTGCCGGGCGGACTCGACGACTTCGTCGACCAGATCGTCCCCCTGCTGCAGGACCGGGGGCTGTTCCGCACCGAGTACAACGGTCGCACCCTGCGCGACCACTACGGCCTTGAGCGCCCGGCAGGCCGGCCGGGCCTTTCCCACTGATCCCCGTTCACTCACCGCCGGAGAAAGGCAGTTCAGCATGACCAGCACCGGTTTCGACATCCGCCGGATCGGCGGCCGTATCGGCGCCGAGATCCTCGGCGTCGACATCTCCGCCGACCTCGACCCCGCCATCGTCACCGAGATCAACGCGGCGCTCATCGAGCACAAGGCGCTCTTCTTCCGCGACCAACAACTCGACGACGCCGCTCAGCTACGGTTCGCCTCGCTGTTCGGCGAGCTCACCACCGCGCACCCCACGGTGCCGTCCGTCGAGGGCCAGCCGCACATCCTGCCGGTCGACGGCGACGAGGGCATCCGCGCCAACCAGTGGCACACCGATGTCACGTTCCTGCGCACCCCGCCCAAGGCGTCCACGCTGCGCAGCCTCGTTGTCCCGCCGTACGGCGGCAACACCCTGATCGCCAACTCGGCGGCCGCCTACCGGGATCTGCCCGAGGCGCTGCGCGAGCTGGCCGACCGGCTGTGGGCAGTCCACACCAACGCGTACGACTATGCCGAGCCGAAGACCGAGAAGGCCGCCGAGCACCGCAGGCAGTTCGTCTCGAGGAAGTACCGCACCGAGCACCCGGTGGTGCGCGTCCACCCCGAGTCGGGG
Source organism: Streptomyces sp. NPDC000880 (assembly GCF_053599675.1). NCBI lineage: Bacteria > Bacillati > Actinomycetota > Actinomycetes > Kitasatosporales > Streptomycetaceae > Streptomyces > Streptomyces sp. NPDC000880. The sequence continues at coordinate 11,516 of NZ_JBSFMS010000001.1, forward strand.
GAACGCGGCCTGTTCATAGGTGGCTTCGCGCAGTCTCTGGTGGGCCTGTCCCCGTCCGAGTCCCGCGACATCCTGCGGATCCTCCAGTCGTACGTGACCCGCCCGGAGAACGTCGTGCGCTGGACCTGGGCGCCGGGCGACCTGGTCCTCTTCGACAACCGCAGCACGCAGCACTACGCGCCCGACGACTACGGCGATCTGCCGCGTCTGCTGCACCGGGTGACGGTCGCGGGCGATGTCCCTGTCGGCGTCGACGGAGGGCTCAGCCGGGTCGTCGAGGGTGACGAGGCGGCGCATTACACACCGGCCGCGGCCTGACAACGAAGCGGGGCGGGTGGGCAGTCTCCCGACGGTCAACCCGCCCCGCTTCGGCGACGCGCCGCGTTCGTCCGCGGCAGCGCGCCGGGGTCAGTGCTGGGCGCTACGGCGCTTGCGCGCGGCCCACATGATGCCGCCACCCGCGACGATGACCGCGGCGGCAGCGCCGGCGATCAGCGGAGTGGAGCTGGAGGAGCCCGTCTCGGCCAGGTCACCCGAGTTGGAGCTCGGCTTGGCCGCCGGTGGCACCTCGGCTGAGCTGGTGGCGGTGCTCGGCGCGCTGCTCGGCGTGGGAGTGGCCGTGGTGGGCGTGTCCGAGGGAGTCGGCGTGGCCGACGGAGTCGGGGTGGCCGGCGGGGTCGGGGTGGCCGGCGGGGTCGGAGTGCTGCCCTCGCAGACCGGCGCCTTCTTGGTCTCGTCGCGCGAGAAGTTGTCGCCGTCGCCGGCCTTCACCACGAGGCGGACGGTGAGCTCGCTGCTGTGCTTGGGCAGCTCGAGCTTCTTGTGGAACTCCTGCTTGAACGTCTCGGTGGGCAGCAGGTCCTTGCCGTCCACGGTGACCCTCACGGTGTTGTCGATCTGGGAGCTGTACTGGGTCAGGTCGATCTGGACCTCGGTGCAGGTCACCGACCACACCGGGGTGTGCGCCTGCGCCGGGCCGGCGCCCAGGCCGACGCCGAAGACGCCGGCCGTCGCCACCGCTACCAGAGCCCCCGAACGGCGCCACGATCTCTTCATTACTGTCACAAAAAATCCTCCACGGTTGCTGCGCCACCACCCATACGGCGGTGCGCGCACAGTACCGTCACGCTCCCAGGGGTTTGCACCCACCCCACCCCTCTCTTACGCCTCCCAACGCGCCGGGCATTCCACGGAGTTGTACCGAAAGCGACCTGGGAGCATTTCGTCCGGTCCGGGCAGATTCCCGCTGAGGACACATGAGGACAGGGGTACACGCGCCCCGCGGCCGTCGGCTCGTCAGCTGTCGACCTGTCAACTGTCGCTCCGATGAGTGGCGCGGGCCCACGCCGGAAGAACCAGCCAGCACAGGACGAACCACACGACCACCCCCACCACCAGCCAGAGCGCCAGCGTGTCGTCGACGACCACGCGCAGGATGAGCAACAGGGCCGACGCCATCGTGCACAGCAGGAGGAACAGTCCGACCACCGTGAGGCGAGAGGCCCAGACGACCGTCTGGGGCTTCAGCCGTTGGCCGGTGACAAGCCGGTGGAAGGACACCGGGCCGATCAGAGCGCCCGTCGTGGCCGCCCCCAGCAGCACCGTGACCGTATAGATCGTCCGATTGGTGTCGGAGAGATCGGCGAAGCGCGACTGGAAGGCGACCGTGAGCAGAAATCCGAAGAGGACCTGCACACCGGTCTGGGCGACCCGCAATTCCTGCAGGAGTTCAACCCACAGCCGGTCCGCCCTTTCCTCCGGTGTTTCGTCCCGACCGCGATCACGCTCTTCGTCGGATTTCCCCATCACCGGACACCTCCATATTGCGAACCGTACTCACACCGAGTCAGCTCCTTATATCGCACTCTCTGGGCCGCGTGCCCACAGTCGCACGCGTCAAACGTGCGTCAACCCTGCGGCTGAACCGACGTGTAAGCAGAAGGATTCCGGGAACCCGATCGCATGGAGGTGCAGAAAATGGTTCCCATCCTGCTCGTTCTGCTTCTGGCACTCATTCTCTTCGGAGCCGGATTCGCCGTAAAGGTGCTCTGGTGGATTGCACTCATAGTGCTTGCCATCTGGCTCCTGGGATTCCTGATGCGGAGCACGACGTCGACAGGGACGAGGTCCCGCTGGTACCGGTGGTAGACGGCGAGTTGAGCGAGAATTCAATACGTCCGCCCTGTGCAGGGCGGCGAGTCGGCGGCCGACGGGGCCACGTCCCCGTCGGCCGCCGACTGTGCCCGCTCAGCGCACCACCGATTGTTCCACCAGCAGCCGAACTCCCGCGGCGATCGACTCGGCGTCGATCCCGGCCACGTGCAGCTGCTCCTCCGGCGTCGCCGACCCCGGCATGATCCGCACGCCCAGCCGCACCAGGCGGGGCATCGGGCGGCCGTAAGTGAAGGCTTCCGCCACCGCGTCCCCGATGCCGCCCTCCGGGCGGTGGTCTTCCACCGTCAGCAGGCACCCCGTCGCATCCGCCGCCTCCTGGAGCGTCACCGCGTCCACCGGCTTTACCGAGTAGAGGTCGACAATGCGCACGTCGATGTCTTCCTGCCCCAGCAGTTCGGCGGCCCGTACCGCCTCATGGACGGTCACTCCCGCAGCGACGACCGTTACCCGGTCCCGGTCCGAGGACCGCAGCACCTTGGAGCCGCCCACCGGAAACTCCTCGTCCGGACCGTAGAGGACCGGCATGTCGCCCCTGCTGGTGCGCAGATAGCTCACGCCGGGCAGCTCGGCCATGGCCGCGACCAGACGGGCCGTCTGGTTCGCGTCGCACGGATAGAGCACGGTGCTGCCGTGCACAGCGCGGAACATCGCCAGATCCTCGAGCCCCATCTGCGAGGGGCCGTCCTGGCCTATCGCGACGCCCGCGTGCGAGCCGACGAGGTTGATCGCGGCGCGGCTGACTGCTGCCATCCGTACGAAGTCGTGGGCGCGCGTCAGGAATGCCGCGAAGGACGACGCGTACGGGACATAGTGGCGGGCCTGCATTCCCACTGCGGCCGCGACCAGTTCCTGTTCGGCGATGTAGCACTCGAAGTAGCGGCTCGGGTGGGCCTTGGCGAAGTACTCGGTGCGTGTCGAGTCGCCGACCTCAGCGTCGAGTGCGACGACGTCACCCCGCGCAGAGCCGAGCGCGGCGAGGGCCTTCCCGTAGGCCGTACGAGTGGCGACCGAGTCGCCGACCTCGAACGCCGGCAGGGAAAGTGGCCCGCCGAGGGTGGTGTGCAAAACCCGTGCCTCGGGGGGCTTGCGGACCTCGACCCGGATGAACCGCGGCCCGCCCAGCTCCTCGATGGCCGCGTCCGCATCGGGCAGTGGCTTGCCGTGCAGGCCTTCCCGGTCCTCGACGTCGGCGACCCCGCGCCCCTTGCGGGTGCGGGCAATGATTGCGCTGGGCTGCCCGATCGTGGAGCCGGCCTCCGCCAGGGCGGCGTCCACGGCGCCGACGTCATGCCCGTCGATCTCGATGGTGTGCCAGCCGAACGCGCCCAGCCGGCGGGCGTATGCCTCCAGATCCCATCCGTGACGGGTGGGCCCGCGCTGGCCGAGCCGGTTGACGTCGATGATCAGAGTCAGATTGTCGAGATGTTCGTACGCCGCGTGCTCGACGGCCTCCCAGACGGAGCCCTCCGCCATCTCGCTGTCGCCCGCCAGCACCCACACCCGGTAGGGGATCTGGTCGAGCCGCTTGCCCGCCAGCGCCATGCCCACACCGATCGGCAGCCCCTGGCCGAGTGATCCGGTGGCCACGTCCACCCACGGCAGCCGCGGAGTCGGATGCCCTTCGAGGCGGCTGTTGAGGCGGCGGAAGGTGAGGAGTTCCTCGTCGTCGATGACGCCGGCCATTCGGTAAAGGGCGTACAGGAGCGGCGAGGCATGACCCTTGGAGAAGATCAGCCGGTCGTTGCCCGGATGGTCGGGCCGGTCGAAGTCGTAGCGCAAATGGTTGGCCAGAAGGACGGCGGCCAGGTCCGCGGCCGACATGGAGGACGTCGGATGCCCGGAGCCCGCCGCGTCGGCGGCGCGAATCGAGTCGACCCGCAACTGCTGTCCCAGTTCCGCCAGTTGATCCTTGCGCATGTCACTCCTCCTTGACGGGCCGGCCCGTCACCCGGGCCAGTTCGGGCGAGGCTGTGTCGAGCGGGACCGACCAGGAGCGGACGAGCCCCAACTGGACGGCCTGGCGCGGCAGCACGGCGTCCAGCAGCCAGTCGGCGGCGACGCGCACCCGGTTTCCCGGCATGGCGGCCAGGTGGTAGCCACGGGTCACGGCTCCCGCGAGCGGCCCGGACAGCGGTACGCCCAGGGGGTTCGCGGCGGCCTGCACGCCGCCGAGGTCGACAGCGAAGCCCATATCGTGGTGTTCGTAACTGCGCTGCTCACCATGGCCGAGGGAGGCGGCGACATTCCGGCCGGCCACCTTGCCCTGGCGCGAGGCGTGCTGAGCTGTCATCGGGGTGTACTCGCCCGGCCTGGTCAGGTCCGGCACGGCAGCCGCGTCGCCGCACGCAAAGACCTCGGGATGACCGGGCACGGTCAGCTTGGGGTCGACGAGGAGCCGTCCGCGTTCGACGGCCAGTCCGACTTCGGAGACCAGCGGGTCGGGACGTACGCCCACGCACCAGACCATCGTCCTGGTCTCGACGAACTCTCCGTTGTCCAGCAGGACCCCGTCGCGGGTCGCCTCCTTGACCGAGGTCCCGGTCCGCACGTCGACGCCGCGCTTGCGCAGCACGCGGTCGGCTGCCGATGACAGCCTGTCGTCGAGCCCGGGCAGAACGCGGTCGGCAACGTCCAGCAGCATCCAGCGCGGGCGCGGGCTCGGGCCCTTGCCCAGGGCCTGCTTGCGGGCCAGCGCATCGGTGAACAGCTGGCCCTGGGCGGCGACTTCGGTACCGGTGTAACCCGCGCCGACGACCACAAAGGTGCGGCGGGCGGCACTGACTTCGGCGGAGGTGCCGGTCGATGCCAGTTCTATCTGGCGGGTGATGTGGTCACGCAGATAGAGCGCTTCGGGGATCCCGCGGAAGCCGTGCGCGTGCTCGGCGATGCCCGGTATGGGAAGCAGTTTGTTGACGCTGCCGACGGCGAGGACGAGGCGGTCGTACGCCAGCTCGCCAGGAGTGCCCTCCGGGTCGGTGTAGTGCACACTCCGTTTGTCCAGATCGACCGCCCCGGCCTCGCCGAGCACCAGGCGCACTCGCGGCAGGGTATCGGGGAGCGAGACGGTCACCCGGCGGGGTTCCAGGATGCCCGCCGCGACCTGGGGCAGCAGTGGCAGATAGAGAAAGTAGTCGGTGGGGTTGAGCACCACCACCTCGGCTTCGTCCCGGACTGTCCGGGAGAGCGTACGGGCGGCTTGGAAACCGGCGAATCCGGCTCCGACGACAACGACACGCGAACGGCTCACGATCGCCTCCGGTGCGGACGAGGATGTGGATCGGCGGAAGGGCTCCCGGGTGCCCCTGCGCCACCAGGCCAAACCCGGTCGCCGGCCGCGCCGAAGCTCACTCGTAGCGGCGGCGGTCCCGCTCCTCGTCGACCAGCGGGGTCGATGGCGGCATGATCACGCGCCGGCGCTTGGCAATGCTGGTGAACGTGGCGACGCCGATGATGCCCACGGCCATCAGGATCAGGCCGATGACGTCGAGGTTGGCGCCCTTCACCTGCCAGTCGGTGGCGAATGTGAGGATCGCCCCGACCGCGATCAGGATGATGCATCCTCCTAAGCCCATACGTCTCACCTTCCCTGCCGTACTGAACAGTGACCACGTCCGGGTACCCCTGTCCGGACCGGCCATGCCTGCGGAACGGACCTGCCTGCGGGCGGCAGGGGCCCGTCCGCGACGGGGCCCTCACACGGCCCCTCCAGGGTGTTCGCGGCGAGTACCTCGCCTTTTCACGCCGGCGTCGCCAACCCTTCCCTTCCGCTCGCTCCTCTTGGACACTCCGCTCACTCCTGTTTCCTCACACCACAGAGGACTCCACACTCATGTCTGAACTCAATCGGCGCCGGTTCCTTCAGATCACAGGCGCGACCGTGGGATTCGCGGCCCTGTCGAACAGCATCGACCGTGCCGCCGCCATCCCCGCCAGTCGCCGCTCCGGCACCATCAAGGACGTCGAGCACATCGTCGTGCTGATGCAGGAGAACCGTTCCTTCGACCACTACTTCGGTGCCCTGAAGGGCGTACGCGGATTCGGCGACCCGCGCCCGGTGACCCTGGCCAGTGGGAAGTCGGTCTGGCACCAGCCGGACGGCGACAAGGACGTGCTGCCCTACCACCCCGACGCCGAGGACCTCGGCTTGCAGTTCATCGATGGCCTCAACCACGACTGGGCCGGCGGCCACAAGGCCTTCAACGAGGGCAAGTACGACCAGTGGATTCCCGCCAAGACCGCGGGGACGATGGCATACCTGACCCGCGAGGACATTCCGTTCCACTACGCGCTCGCCGACGCGTTCACCGTGTGCGACGCCTACCACTGCTCGTTCATCGGAAATACCGACCCCAACCGCTACTACATGTGGTCGGGCCACACGGGCAACGACGGCAAGGGCCGCGGGCCCGTCCTCGGCAACGAGGAGGCCGGGTACGACTGGACGACCTACCCCGAGCGTCTTGAGCAGGCGGGAGTCTCCTGGAGGATCTACCAGGACATCGGCGACGGTCTGGACGCGCCCGGGAGCTGGGGCTGGATCGAAGACGCGTACCGCGGCAACTACGGCGACAACTCGCTGCTCTACTTCGACAAGTACCGCAACGCCAAGCCGGGCGACCCGCTCTACGACAGGGCACGCACCGGGACCAACGCAAAGGCCGGCGACGGCTACTTCGACATCCTCAAGGCCGATGTGAAGGCGGGGAAGCTGCCGCAGATCTCCTGGATCGCCGCCCCCGAGGCCTTCTCCGAGCACCCCAACTTCCCCGCGAACTACGGCGCCTGGTACATCTCCCAGGTACTGGACGCGCTCACGTCCAACCCCGAGGTGTGGAGCAAGACCGCGCTCTTCATCACCTACGACGAGAACGACGGCTACTTCGACCACATCGTTCCACCGTACCCGCCGTCCTCGGCCGCCCAGGGCCTGTCCACCGTGGACACCGCACTCGAACACTTCGGCGGCAACAGCAAGTACGCCTCCGGAGTGTACGGTCTGGGGCAGCGCGTGCCCATGCTCGTCGTCTCCCCCTGGAGCACCGGCGGCTTCGTCTGCTCGGAGGTCTTCGACCACACCTCGATCCTCCGGTTCATGGAGAGCCGCTTCGGCGTGGGCGAGCCGAACATCTCGCCGTGGCGGCGCGCCATCTGCGGCGATCTGACTTCCGCCTTCGACTTCGACCTCAAGAACACCAAGCCGGCCGCGCTCCCGGACACCGACGGGTACGAACCGCCGGACAACGAGCGGCACCCCAGCTATGTGCCGAAGCCGCCGGCCAACCCCGTGCTGCCCAAGCAGGAGAAGGGTTCGAGGCCGGCGCGCCCGCTGCGGTACGCCCCGCTGGTGGACGGAACCCAGGCGCCCTCGACCGGGCGCTTCACCCTCACCTTCAGCGGTGGCGCGAGCGCGGGAGCGCACTTCCTCGTCACGTCGGCGAACCGTACGGACGGGCCGTGGACGTACACCGCCGCGGCCGGCAAGAAGCTCTCCGACACCTGGAACACGGCCGCCTCCAAGGGCGTGTACGACCTGTCCGTACACGGCCCGAACGGCTTCCTGCGCACCTTCAGGGGCACGGGCACGACCGCCGGCCCCGAGGTGACAGCCCGCCACATCGCTTCGAGCGGCCGCCTCGAGCTGACCATGACGAATGCGGGCAGCGCCGACTGCCACCTCACGTTGACGAATGCGTATGGAGGGAAGAAGCAGACGTTCACGGTGCGCCCGGGCGGACGCGTCGTCCACACGGTGGATCTGCACGGCAGCAGGCGCTGGTACGACCTGAGCATGGTGTCCGACACGGACAGAACGTTCCTCCGCCGATTCGCAGGGCACGTCGAGAACGGCCGACCGGGAGTGAGCGACCCGGCGATCGTCACCGGCTGAGCAACCGACCGACCGCCGTCCGAAGGGGCCGCCCGCACTGCTGCGGACGGCCCCGCGCCTGCTCCGAATGGCGCCCGAAGGCCGCCGGTCGACCGACACCTGGTCGGGGATTCGCCGCCAAATACACGCCCGGGCAATCATTCCGTGATTCCGTCGGACAGTTGAATTCCGACATCGGAGGAGTGCTCTGTGCGCAGTTTCACTGTCACGGCTGTTCTCATCGCCTCGCTCGCCTCGGGTGGGTCCCTCTGGGCGGCCGACAGGTCCGCTTCCCGCTCACCTGTCGCCGGTGAGGCCAACGGCACCAATGTCCTCGTCGTCGGAATCGACCGTCGCACGGGCATGTCCGCCGAGGACAAGAAACGACTGCACGTCGGTGGCAAAGAATGTGATTGCACGGACGTGATGATGGTCGTGCATCTCGCCGAGGAAGGTCGGCGGATGAGTGTGGTCTCCATTCCCCGGGATTCCTATGTGGAGTTCGCCGATCACGCACATGCACGGCACCTCGGGAAAATCAATGGCGCCTTTGCGCACGGCGGCGGAGATCTCGCGGTACGCACCGTAGAGAAAGCGACCGGACTGCGCATCGATCACTATCTGGAGACGGACTTCACCGGATTCGCGGACACCGTGGACCGACTCGGCGGAGCGAATGTGTGTACGGACAAACCCCTGCAGGACCTGGGTTCCGGGCTGAAGCTGGCCGCGGGGACACACCAGCTGAACGGCAACGGCGCCCTGCGTTACGTCCGCGCCCGGCACCTCTCGCCACCCGGTGACCTGGGCCGGGTGCGCCGTCAGCAGCGTCTGGTCATCGAGATGCTGTCCCGGCTGAGAGCTGAGGGAGCCTTCGCCAACCCGGTAGCTGCAGTCCGCACGGCCCTCACGCTGCGCACCTCCGTACGCACGGACCCGGACACCAGCCTCATCGACCTGATGAAACTGGGCTCGCACTTGCGTCGTCTGGAAGCGGATCAGACGGAGTTCGCGACCGTGCCCATCTCGGATTTCGATCACCGCGTACCGCAGTGGGGCTCCACGCTGCTCTGGGACAAGGACCGCTCCGCCGCCCTGTGGGCCGCCCTGCGTGCGGACCGGCCGATTGTCGGCGACTCCCGGATCCGGCCCAGCATGGACGTCCCGGTCGAGGTTCCGCCGGCCTCGCTCCGCCTCCGGGTCACGGATCAGGAGGTCGCGAACGCGCTGCGGGCGAACGGCTTCGTCGTGGAGTACGTCCCGCGCAAGCCCAACGAGCCACGCCCCGACGGCCCCACCGCCATCACCTACGACCCGGTCTGGGCCCGCCACGCGCCCACGATCGCAGCCGCGCTCCCCGGCGCCGTCCTGCACCCCGTCGCCGGGTACGGCCAGGTCTTCGACGTCGCGGTCGGGTCCGAGGCCACCGCCGTCGTCAAGGTCGTCCACGACCGAAGCAGCGTGGAGGGAGCGCCTGTCCAGGGCGACCGGCTGCGGTGCGCGACGCCGTCGGACACGCCCGCCGGGTGACCGGGCGCCTGCCTGCCTGGCTCAGCTCTTGTCGTCGGGCTCGGCGCCGTGCCACACCGTGGTCACGTTGCAGAATTCGCGGATGCCGTGGCCCGACAGCTCCCTGCCGTAACCGGAGCGCTTGACGCCGCCGAAGGGCAGCGCGGGGTGGGAGGCCGTCATTCCGTTGAAGAAGACGCCGCCGGCCTCGATGTCGCGGGCGAACCGCTCGGCCTCCGCCTCGTCGCGCGTCCACACATTGGAACTGAGCCCGAAGGGCGTGTCGTTGGCAACGGCCAACGCCTCGTCGGCGTCGGCCACCCGGTAGACGGTGGCGACCGGGCCGAAGGCCTCTTCGTGGTGAATGCGCATGCCGGCGGTGACGTCGACGAGGACGGTGGGCTCGTAGTACCAGCCCTGGGCCGGCTTCTCGGGGCGTCGGCCTCCGCACCGTGCCGTCGCGCCGAGGCGCAGGGCATCGTCGACGAGCGCCTCGATGTCCGCGCGGCCCTGTTCGCTTGCGAGCGGGCCGACATCGGTGGACTCCTCCATCGGGTCGCCGACGGTCAGCTCCCCCATCCCCGCGGTGAAGCGCTCGCAGAAGTCGTCGTAGACGTCCGCGTGGACGATGAACCGCTTGGCGGCGATGCAGGACTGGCCGTTGTTCTGCACCCGGGCGGTCACCGCCGTCCTGGCCGCCCGTTCGATGTCGGCGGACGACATCACGACGAAGGGGTCGCTCCCGCCGAGCTCCAGTACGGTCTTCTTCACCTCGTCGCCCGCGACGGCGGCGACGGAACGGCCGGCCGGCTCGCTGCCGGTCAGGGTCGCAGCGGCAACCCTGCGGTCACGCAGAATGTTCTCGACCGCGCCCGATCCGACGAGCAGCGTCTGGAAGCAGCCCTCCTCGTACCCGGCGCGGCGGAAGAGCTCCTCCAAGTAGAGAGCTGTCTGCGGCACGTTCGAGGCGTGCTTGAGCAGGCCGACGTTGCCGGCCATCAGGGCCGGGGCGGCAAAGCGTACGACCTGCCAGAGCGGGAAGTTCCACGGCATCACGGCGAGGACGACGCCGAGCGGGCGGTAGCGGACGATCGCCCGGGAGGCACCGGAGTCCTTCAGATCGGCGGCGGAAGGGTGCTCATCGGCGAGGAGCTTCTCGGCGTGTCCCGCGTACCAGCGCATCGCCCTGGCGCACTTCGCCGCCTCCGCGCGGGCGGCGGCGATCGGCTTGCCCATCTCGGTGGTCATGGTCCTCGCGATGTCCCGCTGATCCTCGTCCAGCAGCTGTGCGGCGCGGCTCAGCAGGTCCGCCCGCCGGGCGAAATCCGTTGTGCGGTGGCGGGCGAAGGCGTTCACCGCGAGCGCGAGTCGCCGGTCGATCTCCTCAGCTCCCAGCGCATCGAAGGTCTTGAGCGTCTCACCGGTTGCCGGATTCACGGTGGCGATGGGCATGGGACTGTCCTCCTCGAACTCGGTCCTTCGACATCTGGCGCGGTACGGAGGTCCCGCAACGCGGAACGGAGCCGGAGTCCGGCCGGGCTACCGCTACCGGCCTCCGCTCTCCAGCCGCAGCTGGACGTCCTTCTCCTGATCGCCGGCGGCCATGCCCTCTTCGGTCACCTCGAACGCGACGGCGAGTGCGTCCCTCGTCCGGTCCACCGCCCAGTAGCCGCCCTGGACTCCGACCTGGACGGGGGCGGAGAGCCGGGCGGGCTTGTCCGGATCGGGCGCCGGCTTGTCCGGAGCGTGCTCGGGCGCCACGTCGAAGGTCGCGGTCCACACGCTCAGATGCGGGTGGGGCGTGTACTGCGGGGCGTCATCGTCAGCCCGGTCCGAGACGAATGACTGCGCCAGTTCGCGAAAGACGGTGTCGGCGTCCTCCTTCGAGCAACCGCTGAGCGTCACCTCGACCGGCGTCGTGTGCTCCTGTGTGCTGTTCACCTTGGTTCCTGCCTCTCCGAACGCTGTTCAAGTGCCGCCCGCTGGGGGCTGACGGTGTACCGGGGGTCCTCGGCCGAGGCGATGCCTGCGGCGAAGACCCCGAAACGCTCGCGACGGCGGCCGGCCGGCTGCTATGTCCGAGGAGCACGGCGCGTCCTTGCGGTCTTGTGTCTCACAGGGGTGTCACCACCAGACTCCCCCGGTGATCGTCGGTGTGCGACCTGGCCTCAGCCGGAGGGTTCGTCCGGGACCGGCTGTTCGGGGTGTACGCCGCCGCTGCGGGGCGCACCGCGGCGGCCAACCCCCGTCTCGTCCATGTCGGGGATGCTCTGGTCGGGCTCGTTCATCTGCTCGTCGGACCGGTCGGGCTCGTCCAGGAGGGGTGCGTCGAGCGGGTCGCCGCCGTCCTGCCGCTGCTGCTGGTCGGGCGGGTCCCGCGGCACCGGGGGGTCCGTATTCGTGTGGTTCTGGTCTTTCGGCCGGTGGCCAGTCATGGGTCCTCCTCATTCGCGGCAGAGGCACTGGAAGGCGATCCGGTTGCCGTCGGGACTGTCGGCGTCTGCGCGGAGGAGCGAGTGCCCTTCCTGTCGGAAATCAACCCGGCGCCCAGGTGGCAGCCGCCCCGGCGGCGAAGGCCCTGGCGAGCACCGGCGCGGGCCGCGCCGAATCACATGGATGAACGAAAATGAGTAATCGGGGCGAGGGGGGTACGCGATGAGTACGCAGACCGAGGAGGACCTACCGAGGAGGACGTGATGTGGACAACCCTGTACGGCGTTGGGGTCGGGCTGGTCGTGGCGTTGATCTGGCTGGTCTGGTGGGACAGTCGCAGGAGGCGCGCCCAGCCGCCGAGTCTGGAGGAGCAGCCTCGGCGCCCCAAGCACCGTGCGCACATCGACGAAACCCGCGAGCCCGACGATTTCGGGGCGGAGGGCGAACGTCTTTCCCCGCACGAACTGCGTGGCTACGGAAACATGGGTTCCCGGCCCGCCCGCGAGAAGCGGCCGTCACACGATGACGACAGCGGTGGAGCCTTCGGCAGCGGCGGACACCGCGGCTGACCCCCGGCGCCGCAGGCTTTCGGCCCGGTCCATCGGGGCTTTCGGCCCGGTCCATCAGGTGAGCCGCCCGTCGGTTAGCTTTCACTCATGACGCAGACGGATGAGTTCGGCGAGGAGCTTGCGGATTTCGTCAGACGCGTGGGTGAGCTGAGGGCCGCGCGTGGTCTGCCGTTGCAGGAGCAGCGCACCCTTCTTGATGCGGCTCTCTTCGAACTGCAGCATGTCGCCGAGAATCTCTGGCCGAGGTACGAGCGGCTGGCAGCGCAGGGCCGTGGCAAAGCCTCCGCGGACCGGGCGGAGGAGCAGCTGCTCAAGGCCGTGTTCCAACTGCTGCCGGTGCCCGTGGCCCTGACAGGCGGCGACACGGTGGTGAGGCGCATGAACGGGGCCGCCGCAGAACTGACAGGTGTCAGCGCGGGCCATGCGGCAGGCCGGCCGCTGGCGGGCCTGCTGCGCCCGGGCGACCGGGGGGCCCTGCGGTCGCAGGCAGCCGCGGTGGCACGCGGAGAGGGCGACCGCAGCCTGCGGGTGCACCTGCAGCAGCGGCCCAGCGAGCCCCTGCTGGCCACCCTCACCGCTCTTCGTACGCCGAACGAACCGCACCCGGTCGTCCTGGTGGTGTTCCAGAGCGACGCCGTCCGCACCGGGCGGATGGCCCGCTCGGGGGCCGGAGCGCGCCCATCGTTGCCCGATCTGGCCGAGGCGACCAGGCATGCCGAACTGATGGACCTCCTCGACAGCATGACAACGGCTCTGCTGAGCGGCCCGGTCGCGGGCCCGGAGAGCACTCTCGCCGTGGCCGCGCCGGTGCTGGACGGCCGGTTCGCGGACTGGGTGATCGCCGACTTGCTCGCGGACGGCCCGCTCAGACGGACGACGGCGCTCGGCCCGGCCGGAGCCGGGGCCCACGCGCTGCTGAAGGAGATCACGGACCAGGACCCGGCGGCCTGCCCCCTCGTGGTGGAGACCGCGCGCAGCGGATCGGCGGCACTCCAGGTACGGCCGGATGACCTGGAGTGCTTCGGCCGCGACGACACCGGCGCCTCGGTCCTTCTCCAGGCCGAGGTGACATCCCTGCTCTGCGTGCCCCTGCGGGCCCCCCAGGACGGCGCCCCCGTACTCGGCGTACTGACGCTCTTCCGGACCGGCACGAGACTCGCCTTCTCCCTGGCCGAGGCCCGCGTCATCGACGTCATCTCCCACCACATCGCCCTGGCGATGCGACGACCCGTATGACTCCGGGATCCGCATTGGCTCGCGGGCACGGCTGCCCAGGGGGAGGATGGCGCTGGGGGCATAGCGTGCCGGGCGTTTGTGCCCCGTGATGCTCTCCTTCGACCGGGACACTGAGTGAGATGGACAAGGAATCAGCAGCGGCAACGGCCGCAGGTGTGACATCAAGCCATGAGGTGTTCGGCGCCCCGTGCTGGATCACCCTGATGGCACGCAACATGCAGGACGCTCAGGACTTCTACGGCGCGGTCCTCGGGTGGAAGTTCCGGCGAGCGAAACTCGGCGCCGAATTCAGCCTGGCCCTGTCCGACGGCGCGCCGGTCGCCGGTATCGGCGTGCTCGACGCCGCCCTGCAGGCCCCAGGCGGCTGGACTCCGTACTTCGCGGTCGCCAATGCGGATGAGACAGCAGCCCGTATCCGGGAGCGCAGCGCCACCGTCGCGGTGGGGCCAATCAGCCTGTCCGTGGGCCGCGGTGCACTGGCGGCGGACCGGGACGGCGCCGTCTTCGGCATCTGGGAGGGAGAGCTCATCCCCGACTGGCTGACCTGGCGCAAGAATGCGCCCGCCTGGGTGCACCTGCGGACCCGGAACGCCTTCGACGCCGCGATCTTCTACGGAGAGGTCTTCGAGTGGGCGTCCGACAAGACCGGCTGCTGCCAGGTCGACTACGAGGAGGATGAGGTCGTGCTGCGCCACGAGGGGTACGTGGTCGCACGTCTGAGCTCCGGCGCGGCCGAAGCAGCCCCGGACCCCATGATCCGGCCCCGCTGGCACGTCTACTTCCCCGTTGCCGACGTGGAAGCAACCGTCCAGGCGACGCGACACAACGGCGGCGAGGTCCTGGCCCGTCGCTCCACGGAACAGGGCCCGGAGGCGACGCTGCGCGACGCCGAGGGCGCGATGTTCACCGTCACGTCCAGGGTGTAGTCACGTCCAGGGTGTAGCGGGCAGCGCCGGAACTCCGCATCCCGGCCGGGCGGGCGCGCAGCAGCGCCGAGCGGCGCCAGGCTGCTCACCCCAGCGGGAGCTGCGCCCGACCGGACTGCCGCGCCTTCACTGGGCCGTCACTGGCCGGACGATTTCCTGGCCTGTTTGGCGGCCCTCTCCTGGGCCTTGCCCCTCATCTGCTCGCTTCGGCCCTCGGCCCGCATCCGGTCATTGTCCAGGGCTATGCCATTGGCTTCCGTCATCTTGCCCTTGAGCTGCCTGGCCTTGGCCTTGAGGGTTTCCTTCGCGTTGCCCATGTCCTTCCTCCTTTCGACCATCGCCGTCGGGCCGGCTACCGCTGCCTGGCCAGAGCGCTGACGACCTCATGAGCAGTCCGGTACGTCCCTTGCGCCGGCAGCTCGCTGACGAGGTCGATGAGTCGGTCGGGGGCGTGGTGCCGCTTCAGGGCATCCATCAGTTCCCGAGGCGTGGCGGGGAAGGCCGAACGGCCCAGGTGCCGGGCCAGCTCGACCCTCAATGCGTCCTCGGGCCCGAGTGAGCCGAGCGAGGGCACCCGACCCGAGGCGACGTCCGGGTCGTCGTCCGCGGCGGGCTCGGGGTCGTGCCATTCCTCTACCCGGGTGGGGTGTCCTGACCGGAGCAGCCCCTGCAGTTCATGCTTCATCTCGTCGTCCTTGCGGGCACTGAGACGGTCGCTGCCTCGCTGCATGTTTCCCTCCTGGAAGGCTGGGGACTGGTCCGCGTACCCGATCTGCCACCCGTGACACGAGCTGAGCGAGGCATTTCGAGCGAGTGCGCACGTTTCCGTGCCATGGAGGCGGGCAGATGCGTCATGTGCTTCGGACAGGAGGCACGCCCGTGGGAGCGAAGGCTCCGGGCGTGCCCTGCCCGCCCGGTCTCCCACGGTGAGAGCAAGCCCCCCACCGGCGACAGAGACCTCTCAGGGAGCTCCGAGCATCATGCGCACAAACGCACACTCCAAGCACCCGCACTCCGATGCCCCCGACACCGCGAACGCCTTCCGCACGATGGCCGCTCTGCCTGACGGGCCCGAGCGTGACCAACTCCGTCAGGAAATCATCTGTGCCTGGCTGCCCATGGCGGATCGGCTCGCCGGCCGCTTCCGTAACCGGGGAGAACACATAGAAGACCTGAAGCAGGTCGCGGCTCTCGGCCTGGTCAAGGCCGTCGACGGCTACGACCCCGCCCGCGGCAACGCCTTCGAGAGCTACGCCGTGCCGACCGTGGTGGGCGAGGTCAAGCGCCACTTCCGGGACCATATGTGGACCCTCCATGTGCCACGCCGGGTCCAGGACCTGCGAAACCGGGTTCGGTTCGCCCGCCAGGACCTTTCCCAGACGATCCCCGGCCGCGCCCCCACCAACGCCGAGATCGCGGAGCACGCCGGGATGACGGAGGAGGAGGTGCGCGTGGGGCTCAACGCGCTCGACAGCTTCACCGCTCTCTCCCTCGACGCCGAGCTGCCCGGCTCGGACGACGGCTACGCGCTGCGCGACACGCTCGGCACGGCCGACCCGGCGCTCGAGGTGGTCGTCGACCGGGAAGCAGTCAAGCCAGGGCTGAGCCGACTGCCCGAACGCGACCAGCAGATCCTCTACCTGCGGTTCTTCCGCGACATGACGCAGAGCAGCATCGCCGAGAGCCTCGGCATCTCGCAGATGCACGTGTCGCGGCTGATCAGCCGTTGCTGCGACAACCTGCGAGAACAGGTCATGCAGGACGCCGCGTAGCCGGGCGGGGTTTCCCGGCAAACAGGACGGGCAGCCGCATCCCGGAAGGAGGAACTACGCCATGCCGCCCGCACCGGAATTCACAGCCGACCCCGCCTCGACCGCCCGTGAGCTGTCGAAATTCACCGAGCAGGCGATGCACTGCGCGACGGCGTGCTGCGGAGCCGTAGCCACCGTCGTGGACGGCGGCTCCGACCGTCGCTCGACGGCCACGCATCCCGATCTGACGGCACTGCTCTCGGTCGAGCTGGCGTCGGGCCAGGGGCCTACGCCGAGCGCACTGGACGCCGGCGAGCCCGTGAGTGCTCAAGACCTGCTGACCGAGGACCGGTGGCCCGACTACCGCGCCGTCGCCCTCGATTCAGGCATTCGGTCCAGCGTGACGATGCCGTTCAGCCGGACCGAACTCGAGGTGACGCTCAGCCTGTACAGCTTCCAGCCCGGAGCGTTCGCCCAGGTCTCCCACCAACCCGTGTACATCCTCGGTGAACACTTCGCGGAGGGGCTGGTGCGCGACCACTACTACCGGGCCGCTCTCGCCGAGGTGGACCAGCTCGAGGCCGCGCTGCGCTCACGCCCGGTCATCGACCAGGCGAGCGGCATTCTGATGCATGTCATGGGTTGCGGCGCCGCGGAGGCCTTCGGGATGCTCCGTCGGCTCTCACAGCGCAGCAACCGCAAGCTGGCGGAGGTTGCGGAGACCGTCGTACGCAACATGGGAAACGGCCTCGAAAAGGAACTGCCCCGACTGGCCCCGCCCCCGTAGCGGCGCCGGGCGGGAGGCGCAGACACGCAGCAGGTCACACGGCCGGCGCGAGGTCACACGGCAGGCGCACTCGAACTCAGCGGGTGGCCCTGCGACGACGCTTCCCCAGTACCCATTTACGGAACGCTGCCAGCCGGGGATACCGTTCATGCTGTTCACGTGTGACACGGTCCAGCTCCTCCATCAGGCGCCGGGAGCGGTGTTCCGTATCCAGCTCGTCCAGGATCCGGTCGATCTCGGCGAGCAACGCGCCTTTCAGCTGCCACTGGCGGGGGTTCCGCTGAATCTCCTGGAGCAACAGCTGCGCCACCTCCTCCCGTTTGGCGCCCGCTGCGGCGAGCTCCCCGGCCAGCCGGGTCTCCGCTGCCTCGGCGCTCTCGCTCACCTGCGTGGTGACCAGGACCGCGAAGCTGACGAGGGTGTCCGCCACATGGGCGAGCAGTTCCTCGAGGGCGACTGCCACCTCTTGCGAGAACAGGGCTTCCTCTTGGCGTTCCTTGGCGAGATCGGTGAAGGTCCTGGCCAGTACGCGCAGGACGACCGCGCAGATCTCGAGGGTGTCGAGCCCGGTACGCAGGACGACGCGGTGCAGCAGCCCTTCCTTGACCCGGGGGTTGAGCCGGAGGCTGTCCTCCGCCTGACGGAGCGCCGCGTCCACTTCGGCGATGTCGTTGTCGAGACGACGCGCTTCGTGCAGCTGGGCGGCGGCCTGCTCCACCGGGGTGGGGCTGCGCAATTGCTCGCCGATGCCCAGCAGCAGTTGGCGCATACGCCGGGCGAGGTCCTGGATGGAATCGCCGGCCGTTGCCACCCATACCGGGGGCACGAACAGGAAGTTGAACAACAGGCCCACCACGGCGCCGATCAGCGTCTCCAGGACCCGGTCCCAGGCAGTGTCCCCCACCCGGGTCACTCCGAGGACGAGCATGGCGCTGATCGCGACCTCTGGAACGAACTCGCTCACACGGACGATCCGGCCCACGATCAGGGAAGCCAGGATGATCAGGCCGAGGCTCCACCAAGTGAGTCCGACGAGCGCGCTGAAGCCGATGGCCAGCACCACACCGGTGACGACGGAGTTCACCCGCCGGACGCCGGTGGTGAGCGTGGCGTAAAGGGTGACCTGGACGACGAGCAGGGCGGTCAGGGGGGCGGTGAGGGGAGCCGGTTCGCTGCTCAGCTGCAGAGCGACGACGTAGGAGATGGTCGCGGCCGCGGTGGAACGAACCGTCTGGGCGACGGCGGGCTCCCTGGCGAGCTGGGCCAGCCGTACTCTTACTGAATCACGGACATCACGCACCCGTTGGTCCTTCCCGCTCGTCAGCAGGGCAGACCTGCCTGGCTGACGAGCGCGCCCGGGTCAGCGCCGCCTGGAGGTGCCGGTGGGACGCTCGGCGGGCTGCGGGGTCGGCCGTACTCGACCGAGGTGGCGTTCCGCCGCAAGCATCGCTTCACGGGCCGTACGCTCGCCCATCAGCACACACAACGTATAGGCGGTGTCCTCGAAGCGCCTTCGGGCGATCGGGTCGTGCCGGGCGGCCAGAACGAGGTGTTCCTGGGCCCGGTAGCGGACCATCACCCTTGCGATCACATCTGCGTCAGGCATCAACATCAGTGCCCTCCCGGAGTGAGACCACCAGCAGGCAGTCGGGCCGGCACTCATTCTGATCCGCGGTGGTCACGTCCGCCATCCGAATGATTACGGTCAGCGACAAGAGCCTCTACTCGGCCCTGGGGAGCAGCGGTCCCAGCGGCCCGAGGTCGATGTTGAGGTCCCCCGGCTCCAGCCCGAATGTGTCCCGCAGATCGTCCATACGGTCCTCCAGGAGCATCAGGGTCAGTCCGATCCGCTCCTCCTGGTCCTCGCTCAGGCCCCCTTCGTCGACCCGGCGCAACGCCTGGCGTTCCATGAGCTGGCGGAGCAGCTCCACCACGGTCAGGACCAGTTTCGCGAGGTCGCGTTCGACGGTGTCGGGGTCCAGGTCCAGCCTCCGCGGGGCGCTCACAGGGACTCCTCCCACAGGGAGGGAACCCGGGATTCACGGAACTGATGAGGGCGTTCAGGTCGATCCGTACGAGATCGACGAACGCTATCCGCAGGGTGAGGTTCCCGGTGATCACCAGTTCGTCCTCCCGGCGGTCGAACTCGTCATCGTCGATCTCCCCCGCCTCGAACCGCTCGGCGAGACGCGCGAGTTCGGCCGGGACGACCGACGGGTCGTAGTACTGCCGCTCCGCCTCCTCAACCACCTGGCGCAGCACCCAAGCGGTGCCGCGCACAGGGGCTGCGGGCAGGAGGAGCAGCTCTCCCAGCAGGCCCATGGGTCACTCCACGAAGCTGTACGGCGGAAGGGGCCCGGTCACGGTCAGTACGAGGTGCGGCTGTTCTTGCCGCACGGCTTCGACGGCTGCCACGAACTTCGCGATGTGCTCACCGTCCACGAGGAAGGAGAGGTTCGTCGTCCAGCCGGTGCTCTCGGGACCGGCGCTGACCTCCTGGGCCGCGTCTCCCAGCAGCGCCCTCAGCAGATCGGCGTCCTGGGCCTCGCGCAGCCGCACGGCGGTCGCGATCCGCTCGCCGAGCTGCAGCTTCCCTCGTACGAACTTTCGCCGTCGGACTGGCCCGCCTCGGCCATGGCCCGCAGCTCGGGGTCGTCCGCGAGCACCCGGCGCAGGACGGACTGCTCGTCGTGGGAGGCCTTCACGTTGTACTCGGACTTGCCGTCGAGGGCCCGAAGCCGCTCCAGATAGTGGTCCTCGCGCTCGGCGCACCACCTCCAGCGGGCCCAGCTTCTGGGCCGCGCTCTGATTCTTGTTCGCTGTGTTCTCTGATGAATTCGCCATGGCACCTCGGCGCTGCGAGTAACACAGTTGAGGCGTTCCAAACCCCAACTCATGGCTCGGCGTGCCGATGGGCGCCCGGCAAGGGAGAGTGGAAGGACTATGGCCAACCGTGCGGAGGGATGAGATGCGCCCCGTCGCAGCTCTGGAACGGATCGCGTTTTTGCTGGAGCGCGCCGGTGCGGAGAGCTATCGGGCGCGTGCCTTCCGCAGCGCGGCCGCGGCCCTGGCGCAGATGGACGACGACGAGATCGCCCGGCGGGCGGCGGACGGCTCGCTGGAAGCCGTCAAAGGCATCGGCCCGAAGACGGCGCAGGTCGTACGGGAGGCGCTGGCCGGCGATGTGCCGCAGTACCTTCAGCGGCTGGAAGGCGAGGCGGCGCCCCCTGTGCCGACGGAGGGCGGATCGCGGCTGCGTCAGCTGCTACGCGGTGACTGTCATCTGCATTCCGACTGGTCGGACGGCGGCAGCTCCATCGAGGCGATGGGCCTTGCAGCGGCCGCGCTGGGGCACGAGTGGGCGGTGCTCACAGACCACTCGCCCCGGCTGACCGTCGCACGTGGTCTGTCCGCCGAGCGGCTGCGCGAGCAGTTGGACGTCGTGGCGGAGCTGAACCGGCAGTGGGCTCCGTTCCGGCTGCTTACCGGCATCGAGTGCGACATTCTGGCGGACGGTTCGCTCGACCAGGAACCGGAGCTGCTCGACGAGCTGGATCTGGTGGTCGCCTCGGTCCACTCCGAACTGCGGATGAGATCAGACGATATGACGCGGCGCCTGGTCAAGGCCCTACAGAATCCGCTGGCCGATGTGCTGGGCCACTGTACGGGGCGGCTGGTCACCGGCAAGGGGCGGCCCGAGTCGCAGTTCGACGCGGAAGCAGTCTTCGCGGCCTGCGCCGCTCACGGCACCGCCGTGGAGATCAACAGCCGGCCCGAGCGGCTGGATCCCCCGCTGCGGCTGCTCCGCCTCGCGGTGGCGGCCGGGGTCTTCTTCGCCATCGATACGGACGCCCACGCGCCGGGGCAGCTCGACTGGCAGATCTTCGGCTGTGCCCGGGCGGAGGCCTGCGGGGTGCCGCCTGAGCGGGTGATCAACACCTGGGGCGCAACGGACTTGCTCGCCTGGACACAATCGCGCGACCGCCCGTACGTCTGACAGGCCTGGCGTCCGCAGCCCAAGCGTCCGACAGCCCTGACGTCCGAGACCATCGGCAGCGCAGCGCCTGACCACCATGCCGCGCCCTATATGCGAGGGTAGAATCCGGTTCGCGATTGCACGGCCTCCCCGAGCTGGAGCAGTCATGATCATGCCCGAACAGGCGCCGCCCCCCGAGCCCCCGGCCGGGACGGACGACCTCTGTGCCGCGGTCACGGAACTGACCGCCGAGGTCGCGGCCCTGCGAGGCGATCTCGCCCGCCGCCATCTGCTGGATCTGGCCGCCGGAATCCTGGTGGCCAAGCTCTCCACGCCGCCTCCCGACGCGGCTGAGCACCTGGCCCGGCTCGCCGACTCCACCGGGATCGGCCCCGAGGACCTCGCGGCCGACATCGTGAACGCCGCATCCGGCACCGTGGTGGCCCACACCCCGGCCGAAACGGAAATGCCGGCGGACATACGTCGCAGGCGCAGGGCGGAGGCGGCGGCGGAGTCCTACGAGTCGATCGGCGAGGTAGCCGAGGCACTGCTGGACAGCGGCCTGCGCCCGTTCGGCGCAGCGGCCCTGTTCCTGTGGCGCCGTACGACGACCGACTGCCTGCAGCTGGCCGGGCGCGCGGGCGTCTCCGCTCTGGAGGCGTCCCACTGGCGGTGGATCCCCCCGGAGACCAAGGGCGCGCTCCACCGCGTCCTGGCGCAGGGTTCACCCGAGTGGCTGCCCACGGGGCCGGCGCCGGACGAGCGGCTCCCGGGGCCCGCCCCAGACGCTGCCAGAGCCGTCCTGCCGCTCTGGAACCATGGATCGGTCACGGGTCTTGCCCTGATCGTCTGGCCCGGGCCCGCCGACCTCGACGACGCTGTGCGCCCTACGCTCACGGGCCTGATGGACACGGCCGCCCGGATGCTCGACGTGGGTCCCCAGGAGGCGGCCGCCGAACCGCCGCTGCTCGGCCCGCTGCTCGACCTGCTGACCCATCCGGCCATGACTTTGCGCGCCGACCCCGGCACGTCCGTGCTCCGCATCGAGCACCTCAACCCGGCGGCACTGCAGTCCTCCGGGGGAGTTCACGGACCGGTGGGGCGTCCGCTGGCCCAGGTGTTCCCGGCTGCCCACGCCGATCTCGTACGTCTGGTGCACAACGCGCGGACGGGCGCGACGCCGCAGCGTGCGGCGCGACTTCCCGCAAAGCTGCGTCCCGGCGGCCCTGACCCGCTGCTCGACGTCCGTGTACTGCCGGCCGGGCCGGACCGCAGCGTTGTGCTGTGGCACGGGGCAACGGACCCCGGCCTGGCTGTGGTGCGGGTCCTCGATCACCTCGAGAATCTGGGGTCCTTCGAGGACGACCTGGTCAGCGGCGAGTCCCGCTGGACGGACGAGACGTACACGATTTTCGGGCTGCCGCCGGGCGCCGCCCCGATCCCGTTGCGGCTGCTGGGGCAGAGACTCCATCCCGAGGAGGCGGGCACTCTCGATGACCTGCTCATCGCTCTGACCGAGCGCCGGGTGGGTGCGCAGACCGTCGTGCGAACGGTCCGGGACGACGGTGGGCTGCGTTATGTGCGCATCGCCGCCGAGCCGTTGCTGACGGGTGGTGTCCTCACCGGCATCTCGGGCATCTACCAGGACGTCTCCGCGCAGCATCGCACGGAGCTCGCGCTCACCGCCGCGTTCGACCAACTGACCGCCGCCCAGGCGCAGGCCGCGCTGCGCCACCAGGTCGTACTCCAGCTCCAGCGCGCGATTGTCCCGGAGGGGCCGGCGCTGGAGGGGCTGCCCGGTCTCCAGGTCGCGGCCCGCTACCGGCCGGCGGCCCAGGAGTACCGCGTCGGGGGCGACTGGTACGACGTACTGCCGCTGCCCGACGGCCGGATCCTGCTGGCGGTGGGCGACATCGCCGGCCATGGCATCGAGTCAGCCACCGGCATGGTCTCGCTGCGCAACGCACTGCACGGCTTGGCCTTCACGGGCAACTCCCCCGCCCGGCTCATGGAATGGCTGAACGACCTCGCGCTGCACGCGGAGGGCAATCCGACCGCGACCGCGGTGTGCGGCATCTACGAACCGGCGGACCGGTCCCTGTGCTGGGCGAGCGCCGGCCACCTGCCGCCGCTGCTGCTGCGCGACGGTCGCGCACAACTGCTCGACGCCCCGCGCAACATCCTGCTGGGAGCTCTGCCGCGCGCCGTCTACACGCAGACCATGACGCGGCTGCTTCCCGGGGACACGCTGCTGCTCTACACCGACGGGCTCGTCGAGCGCCGGCACGCGGGGCTGGACGAGAGTCTGGCCGTACTGCGGCACGCAGCCGAGCGATTGGCGCCCGGCGGCGTCGACGAGCAGGCGGACCGGCTGCTGAGTCTCGTCACCGGCGATACGGACGACGACACCAGCCTGGTCGTCCTGCGCGTGTCCTGAAGGCTCCGTGCGCGCTGTCAGTCGTCCAGCCACTTGTGGATTCTGGCGATCAGTTCGTCCGCGTCGACGGGCTTGGTGAGGTAGTCGTTGGCTCCGACCGCCAGCGTCCTGGTCCGGTCGCCGGGCATCGCCTTGGCGGTCACCGCGATGATCGGGACCTCGGCGAAGCGTGGCATCTCCCTGATCGCGGCGGTGGCGGAGAGCCCGTCCATACCGGGCATCATCACATCCATGAGGATCAGCTCCACGCCGCCGTGCGCGGCGAGGAGCTCGATGCCGGCTCCGCCGTTGTCCGCGCGCAGGACGCGCATGCCCTCGCGCTCCAGGATCGCGGTGAGCGCGAAGACGTTCCGCTCGTCGTCGTCCACGATCAGCGCCACGCGCCCGGTCAGCGCGGGTTCCTGTGGACGGGGGCCGTCCTCATGCTGCCGCCCACCGGCGCTCGGAGCAAGTTCCTTCGGGCGGCCGACGCCGCCGACCGGCAGGTAGAGCGTGAAGCTGCTCCCTTCGCCGATCCCGCTCCTCACTCCTATCTCGCCGCCGAGGAGTTGGGCCACTTCACGGCTGATGGACAGCCCCAGTCCCGTACCGCCGTAGCGCCGTCCCGTGGCCACATCGCCCTGCTGGAACGCTCCGAAGATCGTCTCCAAGTGCTGTTCGGCGATGCCGATTCCGGTGTCGGAGACTCTGAACGCGAGTGTGGGGCGGCCGCGCAGGGAATGCGCCAGTTCATCGTCGTCGGCGTACTCGACGCGCAGCTCGACCCGCCCCTGCTCGGTGAACTTCATGGCGTTGGAGAGCAGATTGCGCAGCACCTGCCGCAGTCGCGCCTCGTCGGTGACGACGGCTTCCGGCAGGTTGGGCGCCCTGACCACCTGGAATTGCAGGTCGCGTTCGCTCGCCAGGGGCCGGAAGGTGATCTCGACGTAGTCCAGCAGGCGGGACAAGGCGACAGGTTCCGTATGGACGTCCATCTTGCCCGCCTCGACCTTCGACAGGTCGAGGATCTCGTTGATCAGCTGAAGCAGGTCGGAACCCGCGGAGTGGATGACTTCGGCGTAGTCGACCTGCTTCTCCGTCAAGTTGCCCTCCGCGTTCTGGGCGAGGAGCTGGGCGAGGATCAGCAGGCTGTTGAGCGGTGTGCGCAGCTCGTGGCTCATGTTGGCCAGGAACTCCGACTTGTACATCGACGTACGCGAGAGCTGGAGTGCGCGGGCCTCAAGCTCCTGGCGGGCGGCCTCGATCTCCAGGTTCTTGCCTTCGATGTCCCGGTTGCGCTCCACCAACAGGGCGGCCTTCTCTTCGAGTTCGGCGTTGGAACGCTGCAACTCCTCCTGGCCCGCCTGGAGTTCCTGGGACCGGGTACTCAGTTCGCTCGTCAGGCGCTGGGACTGCTCGAGCAGCTCGTCCGTACGGGCGCTGGCGAACAGCGATTTGACGATGACGCCGACCGTTTCGCTGAACCGGTCGAGGAAGTCACGGTGGATGCCGGTGAAGGGCCGCAGCGCCGCGAGCTCCATGACGCCGAGCACCTGGCCTTCGACGACGATCGGCAGCACGATCAGGGTCGCGGGCTCGGCCGAGCCGATACCGGAGGACATCGTCGCGTATCCGGGCGGCAGACCGTCGACGGTGAGCGTACGCCTGCTGCGCGCCGCCTGTCCGACCAGCGATTGTCCGAGCCGGAAGCGGCGCGGAGGCTTGTCCGGGCCATCGGGCCCGCCGTACGAAGCCATCATGACGAGCTCGGTGTCGTGCCCGTCGGGCGTCTCCTGGGCCAGGAAGAAAGCGGCGTAGGGCGCGGAGACCAGCCGCGGCACCTCGTCCATGATCAGCTCGGCGACCGCGGAGAGGTTGCGGCTGTCCTGCATCGATGCGGAGAGACGGGCCAGATTGGTCTTGAGCCAGTCCTGCTCCTCATTGGCGCGGGTGGTCGCGCGCAGCGACTCGACCATCGCGTTGATGTTGTCCTTGAGGTCACCGACCTCGCCCGGCGCCTCCACCGTGATGGAGCGGGTCAGGTCACCCTCGGCGACGGCGCTGGTCACCTCGGCGATGGCACGCACCTGCCGGGTCAGGTTTCCGGCCAGCTCGTTCACATTCTCGGTGAGCCGCTTCCAGGTGCCGGAGACACCCTCCACCTCGGCCTGGCCGCCCAGCCGGCCCTCGCTGCCGACCTCGCGGGCCACCCTGGTGACCTCGGCGGCGAACGACGACAGCTGGTCGACCATGGTGTTGATGGTGGTCTTCAGCGTGAGAATCTCGCCGCGCGCGTCGACATCGATCTTGCGGGTCAGATCACCCTCCGCGACGGCCGTGGTGACCTGAGCGATGTTACGTACTTGATTGGTCAGATTGTTGGCCATGGAGTTGACGTTGTCGGTCAGGTTCTTCCAGGTGCCCGAGACGCCCCGTACCGTCGCCTGACCGCCGAGGTTTCCTTCCGTGCCGACCTCGCGGGCGACGCGGGTGACCTCCTCCGCCATGGTGGACAGCCGCTCCACCATCGTGTTGATGGTCTCCTTCAGCTCCAGGATCTCCCCGCGGGCGTCGACGCGGATCTTCTGGTCGAGATCGCCCCGCGCGACCGCGGACGCGACCTGGGATATCGACCGGACCTGCGAGGTGAGGTTGTCGGCCATCGTGTTGACGCCGGTGGTGAGCTCCAGCCATACGCCGCTGACCTGGGGGACGCGCGCGTGGCCGCCGAGCCGCCCTTCGCCGCCGACTTCGCTGGCGACCCGGGTGACCTGGGACGTGACCAGGGACAACTGGTCGACCATCCCGTTATAGACAGCCGCGATCTCGCCGAGGAGTTCCGCCGCGTCGTCCGGGAGCCGGTGGGAGAAATCGCCGTCACGTACCGCTCTGAGCCCCGCGAGCAGTTTCCGGAGCCCTTCTTCGCTCAATTCCGCCGATGGGCGACCGAGCCGTTCACCGGAGGTGTGCGCAGAATCCATCGCTGACCTCGCCTGCTACGACCGACGACACGTCCACTCTCGCATGTGGAGGTGTGACGGACACCCGGAGCCAGCCGCTCCCCACAGGGGTATAAAGCTTCAAAACGTGTCATTCGGGTAAATATTCGACAGGTGCTCATACGACGATCCCCCAGCAGCGTCGAAGGAGCCTCATGTCCAGCCTCTCGCGCACCCGCGACCCCGCCGTCACCGCCGCGCCCGCCCCACGCCCGGCGGCGCTTCTCGACCTTCCGGAGATCCCGGACCCACGGACGATCGGCACCATGGACGCGCGGGCACTCTCCGTATCGCTGTTCCAGCGGCTCGTATCGCTGGCGGAGGGCACACCGGAGTACGCGTATGTGCGCAACACCCTGGTCGAGCTCAACATCAGCCTCGTCAAGTTCGCCGCGACCCGGTTCTCGCACCGCAGCGAGTCGATGGAGGACATCCTCCAGGTCGGGACGATCGGCCTGATAAAGGCCATCAACCGCTTCGACGTCGAGCGTGAGGTCGAGTTCGCCTCCTTCGCGCTCCCGACCATCGAGGGCGAGATCAAACGCTTCTTCCGGGATGCCAGCTGGGCTGTGCGGGTGCCGCGGCGGTTGCAGGAGCTGCGCATCCGCATCGCCAGGGCGTCGGACACACTCGAGCAGCGCCTCGGGCACCCGCCGACGGATGCCGAGCTCGCCGTCCACCTGGGCGTCGAGGAGGCGGAGGTGCGGGAGGGCCGGCAGGCGGCGAACGGCTACAGCGCCCATTCGCTGGACGCGCCGCTCGAGGACGACAAAGCCCCGGGGCCGGCACAACGGTGCCTCGGCCAGGACGAGCAGGCCTTCGACACGGTGGAGTGCATCGCGGCACTGAAGCCGGTGGTCGCCACCCTTTCCGAGCGGGACCGGCTGATTCTGTCCCTGCGGTTCGTAGAGGACCTGACGCAGCGTGAGATCGGTGAGCGGCTGGGCATCTCGCAGATGCATGTCTCGCGGCTACTGGCCCGCGTCCTGACGCTGCTGCGTGAGGCCCTGCTGCTGGACGACGGTGACGGGGACTGTGGCGACGACGGTTGAGACGGTGGAAGGGGATAGCGCTACTGCCGGCGAGCACCCTGCGAACGGGGGGGCGCTGTCACCTCCACCCACACCGCCTTCCCGGTTCCCCGAGGTACGGAGCCCCAGCTCCGGGCGAGCCGGTCCAGGACGACCAGACCATGACCGCCCGGCACAGCCGCGGCGAACGGGCGCGGCCGAGGGTGAACCGGGCTGTCGTCGGTGACTTCGATCCTCAGCCGGTCCGGTGAGCAGTGCAGCATGAGTTCCTGAGGTCCGTGGGCGTGCAGGCAAGCGTTGGTGACGACCTCGGACACCAGCAGAAGCACATCCTCGACGACCGCCCGGCCGTCCTCGTCCGCGGCGGGAATCCATTTCCAGTCGGTCAGGGCGTCCCGGCTGAAGT
The DNA here is from genome assembly GCF_053599675.1 of Streptomyces sp. NPDC000880. Taxonomy (NCBI): domain Bacteria; kingdom Bacillati; phylum Actinomycetota; class Actinomycetes; order Kitasatosporales; family Streptomycetaceae; genus Streptomyces; species Streptomyces sp. NPDC000880. The sequence continues at coordinate 39,596 of NZ_JBSFMS010000001.1, forward strand.
CTCGGCAGCGCCCTACGACACCCTCGGTGCCGTACAGGGCGAGCCGACGGGTCTGCCCCCGCGACGGGAGGACGACACTCACGACCTCCTCCTCTACCTCTGTGAACTGTCCGCCAGAGCCTCGTCGAGACTCGCGTGCATACGGAAGACGGCGCCCGCGCCAGTAATGTCGAACATGCGGGCAATCGGCGGTTGGAGGGCGACAAGTTCCAGTCGAATGCCCGCCTCGCGTCCGGCGATTCGACTGTGCAGCAGAGCATTGAGCCCGGTCGAGTCGCAGAACCGCAGGTCCGAGCAGTCGGCCAGAATCCGGCCCGCCCCGGACACCAAGCCGTTGGCAAGGGCTTCGCGCAGCGCCTCGACCGAGTCATGGTCGAGCTCACCCGCGAGTGTCAGCACAAAAGCGTCCCGAGTCGGCACCTGTCGGACGGCGACCTTGAGGCGCCTCTTGGCAGCGTCGGCATGTCCAGCCACGACGCACCACCTCTCGTTCCGCGCCCGTTCCCCTGGCAGCGGGGCTGTGCGATGGCCCTCTTGGGGGACGGGTGCCCGGAATGCACCGTTCTATTCCGTGGCCGCTATGGGCGACAGTCCGCCGAGGAAGCGCCGGCCCCAGCGCCGTGCGGATGCCGGTCGCCCGTCGACGGACGCTCCGGCCAATGCCCGCGACGGTGCCTCGGGTGTGTACTACGGCACCGCGGCGCTGGGCGCGCCCGCGGGTGTCCGCATCGGCCAGGTGCTGACGCCGTAGCCGACCGATGCCGGCCGGCGGCAGTGGACCGCTTGCCCCACCGCCTACTGCTTGCCCGGCGGCTTCTTCGTCTGAGCGACTCCGTTGCCCGATCCGCCCTGCTGCCCCGCGGGCGGCGCGTCCTTCCTGCCGCCCTCGTTCTTGGGCCGGCGTTCCTGCGGCGACGCCTTGACAGGCTGCTCGCTCAACAGCCGCGCACAGTACGCCGCCACGGCGTCCGGGCCACCCGCCGCATCCTCGAGCCGCTGCCAGGCGGTGCCGTCCAGCGCCCCGCCCCGCCCCCTCTTCGACTCGTACGCACGGCAGTGCGCCAGATCATTCTTCGCCGTCGGCGGTCGCTCACCGGGGGTACGAGCGCCGGGTCCGGTCGTCGACGGGGGCTCCGGCTCCCCCGGAGTCCCCGCCGGGCGTGACGAGGGACTCGGCGTCGGCCCCGGCTTGAGGGGCGGCTCACCGAACGGCGTCGGGATCACGCCCCCGGCCATCGCGACTCCGCCCAGCACGGCTCCCGCGACGAGAGCGCCGATTCCCACCCTGATCCACCGGGTTCCGACGCCCGGACTCTTCGGGCGCCAGTCGTCCTCGGGGCGCGTGGGCGCGGCCGACGCACCCTCGTCACGCGCGGCCCGGAATGCGGCCACAGCCCGCACCTCGGCTTCCGCCGGGGAGGGCATGGGACGCGCGGCGGCAGCCAGTAGGTCCTCGAGCGTCGGCGACTGCTGCTCGTGCTCGGGGTTCATGGCACCTCGGGGTGGGTTTTCGGTCATCTCGCCTCTCCCAGCGCACGAGAGTCCGAATCTGTCACGCGCGTGGGCTGAAGCGCGGCAAGGTGTTTCCCGAGCCGCTTCAGCCCGCGGTGCGTGGCGGAGCGTACCGCTCCGGGCCGCTTGCCCAGCACCCGGGCGGCCGACACCCCGTCGAGGCCGATAACCGTCTGCAGGAGCACCGCTTCCGCCTGCTGCCGGGGCAGCTTCGCGATCAAAGCGAGGGCCTGCTCGGTGGAGATGGATTCGAATGCCTCGCCGGCCGTGTCCTGCTGGGCCGGCAGCTCGGCCAGTTCGCTCTCGAAGAGGGTGGCTCGAGGACGGCTCTTCAGCCGACGCAGATGGTCGATGGCACGGTTGCGCGCGATGCTCGCGGTCCACGCACGGAACCCCGCTCCATCTCCACGAAACCGCCCCAGGTCACGAGCGATCTCGAGCCATGCCTCGGACGCCACGTCCTCGGCATCGTCCCCGACCAGACCGCGCAAATAACCGAGGAGATGTGGATGCACCCGCTGATAGGCGGCGGCAAAGGCGCCCTCGTCCCCCTCCTGCGCCCGCTCGACCGCCTCACCCAGCTCCCCGTCGTACGTCTGTGCACGGCGGCCGCCCCCCTGCTTGCCCACTCGTTCCTCTTCATCCCGCTGACACGGCACGCCTGTGCCGACGCCCCCCACAGACCACAGCGTCAGGACTCACAGAAGTGTCACGGCTGTTCGAAGCGATGCCACGGAAGGACCGGGTGCCTCTACCGCCCCAACGAGGTCTGAGCGATCTACCCTCTTTATAGAAGGCGGGCGGAAAGGTCGGCCTGTCGACTACCGCCTGCCTCTACCGAGCGGAGGCGGACATGAAGGCGTCGCCAGGACGGGCCGCGATCTTCACAAGCGCGGCCGCGCTCACCAGGAGGTACTCATGAGGATGCTCATCAATGTGCCGGAGACCGTCGTCGCCGACGCTCTGCGCGGTATGGCCGCCGCGCACCCCGATTTGTCCGTCGATGTGGAGAACCGGGTGATCGTACGGCGTGACACGCCCGTCGCCGGGAAGGTGGGGCTCGTCTCCGGGGGCGGGTCCGGGCACGAGCCGATGCACGGCGGCTTCGTCGGGCACGGGATGCTCTCTGCGGCGTGCCCGGGAGAGGTCTTCACGAGCCCGGTACCGGACCAGATGGCGCGGGCGGCCGCCGCCGTCGACAGTGGTGAGGGGGTGCTGTTCATCGTCAAGAACTACACAGGCGACGTCCTCAACTTCGACATGGCCGCCGAGCTCGCCGAGGACGAGGGTGTCCGTGTCGCCAAGGTGCTCGTCAATGACGACGTCGCGGTGACCGACAGCCTCTATACGGCGGGCCGGCGCGGCACCGGCGCGACCCTGTTCGTCGAGAAAATCGCCGGTGCGGCCGCCGAGGAGGGTGCGCCGCTGGAGCGGGTCGAGGCGATCGGCCGGCAGGTGAATGAGAACTCCCGGAGCTTCGGTGTCGCACTGAGCGCCAGCACGACGCCGGCGAAGGGCAGTCCGACCTTCGATCTCCCGCCGGGCGAGCTGGAGTTGGGCATCGGCATCCATGGTGAGCCCGGTCGTGAGCGGCGCCCGATGATGACTTCGCGGGAGATCGCGGACTTCAGCGTGAACGCCGTACTGGAGGATCTGAAGCCGTCGGGCCCGGTGCTGGCGCTCGTCAACGGTATGGGGGCGACGCCGCTGCTGGAGCTGTACGGCTTCAACGCCGAGGTGCAGCGGGTGCTCGCCGAGCGCAAGGTGCCCGTCGCCCGTACGCTCGTCGGGAACTATGTGACCTCACTCGACATGGCAGGCTGTTCGGTGACGCTCTGTCAGGTCGACGAGGAACTGCTGCGGCTGTGGGACGCGCCGGTGCAGACCCCCGCGCTCCGCTGGGGCCGCTGACCATCCAGGATCTGTGCATGGCCCGCCGACTGGCCAACCCACCCACCACAGGGAGTTCATGTGCTCGACGCCGACTTCTTCCGCCGCTGGATGACGGCCGCCGCGGCTGCCGTGGACCGTGAGGCGGACCGCCTTACCGAGCTGGACTCGGCGATCGGCGACGCCGACCACGGGAGCAATCTCCAGCGCGGTTTCGCGGCGGTGACTGCGGTCCTGGAGAAGGAGGCGCCCCAGACGCCCGGGGCCGTACTGACCCTGGCGGGACGGCAGTTGATCTCGACGGTGGGCGGTGCCTCCGGTCCGCTGTACGGAACGCTGCTGCGGCGTACGGGCAAGGCGCTCGGTGACGACGCCGAGGTGACGCCGGGGCAGCTGGCCGATGCGCTGCGTGTGGGCGTGGCCGCGGTGGCGCAACTCGGCGGGGCCAAGGGCGGGGACAAGACGATGCTGGACGCACTCGATCCGGCCGTCGAGGCGCTCGGCGACTCCACCGCGTCGTTCGCGGCCGCACGCGAGGCGGCCGAGCAGGGCGCGCTGGCGACCGTGCCGATGCAGGCGCGCAAGGGCAGGGCGAGCTATCTGGGCGAGCGCAGCATAGGGCACCAGGACCCGGGGGCGACCTCCTCCGCCCTGCTGATCGCGGCGCTGGCGGAGGTGGCGGGATGAGCACCGACAAGCCGGTCGGGGTCGTGCTGGTCTCGCACAGCGCAGAGGTGGCCGCGGCCGTCGCCGAGCTGGCCAAAGGGCTCGCGGGCGGCGGCGCGACCGCGCCGGTCGCCCCGGCGGGCGGCACTGCGGACGGCGGCCTCGGGACCAGCTCGGAGCTGGTCACCGCGGCGGCGGCCTCGGTCGATGGGGGCGCGGGGGTGGCCGTCCTCGTTGATCTGGGCAGTGCCGTGCTGACGGTGAAGGCGCTGCTGGCCGAGGGCGACGAACTCCCGGACGGGACTCGGCTGGTGGACGCGCCTTTCGTGGAGGGGGCGGTGGCTGCCGTGGTGACTGCTTCGGCGGGCGGCGACCTGGACGCGGTGCAGGCGGCGGCCTCGGAGGCGTACGACTACCGGAAGGTGTGAGCCGGGCCGGGGGCGCCTGCAGCAACTGCGGGAAGGTCCGTGGGCCCGGCCGCCGGCCCGGAGATGCGCGCGGTACGCGAGGTCGGGGGCGGAGCCGGCCGGCGGCGGGGATGACACCGCCGTCGAAGGGCTGTGACCGGTGCCGGAGCCCGCCGCGGAGGTCACTGGCCCACCACAGGGCGGGCCGTCGGCCGCGCCCGAGGAGACCGCGGAGGGAGCGGCTAGGAAGCGCGCGGTAGCTGAGGGCATGATGGGCTCCGCCCTGCCCGGCACCCGGCTCCCCCACCGGAGGACGTGGTGCCCCCACAAGGAGGTCCCCGCTCGTGTCACGTCAGGTACTCCACGTCGACCCTGACCGGTCGGACGCCTACCGCACACTCGGCGAAGCGCTGAGCCGGGCACGCAGTGGCGCCCTGATCAGCGTCGCGCCGGGGCAGTATCCGGAGAACCTGGTGATCACCTCACGGGTGACGATCGTGGCCGAGCAGGCCCGCGGCACCGTGCACATCTGCCCGCCGGAGGGCAGCGCGGTGGTGCTGAAGGCCGACTCCATGATGATGACCGACCTGGTGCTGCGGGGGCGGGACGAGGAGGTCCCCGTGGTGGCGGCGGTCCGGGGCCAGCTGGCCATGGACGGCTGCGAGATAACCGGCGCTGCCTGGACGGCGGTGCTCGCGAGGGACAGCGGCACGCTGGCGATGCGGGACTGCCGGGTGAGCAACCCGCGCGGAGCCGGTGTGGTCGATACCTCAAGTCAGGAGTCCTCAGTGGAGTCCTGTGTCATCGAACACCTGGGCAGCTCCGGCATCGTGCTGGGTGAGCAGAGCCGGATCACGGTGCGGGGCTGCTCCATCAGGGACGCCCGGGGCAACGGTGTGCTGGCGGGCGGTACGGCCCAGGGCTTGGTGGAGGACTGCGACATCTCGTCCACCGACAAGCCGGCCATCGCGCTGGAGGAGAACAGCACGACCCGGGTGCTGCGTACGGTGGTGCACGACACAAGCACCGGTGTGCACCTGTCGAGCGCGGCCCGTACCGAGCTGGAAGAGGTGCGGATCACCGGAGCCAGCGCGGCGGGCGTCGTGCTCTCCAGCGGCACCGATCCGGTGCTGCGGCGTTGCCGGACCGCGCGCACCAAGGGGCCGGGGCTGCTGGTGACGGACCGGGCCCGGGGCACCTTCGAGGACTGCTGGCTGGAGTCGGCCGAGATGGCTGCCCTGCAGGTGAGCGGCTCGGCGGCGCCGGTGCTGATCGGTCTGACGGTGCGGGACAGCGCGGCCGGTGCCGAGTTCTCCCAGGGCGCGGTCGCCGAACTGGACCGGCTGGAGATCCTGGACGCCCGCGGCACGGCCGTCTCCATCCGGGACGGGGCCAACCCCCTGATACGGCGGGCCAGGATCCGCTCGTCCCGCGGTCACGGTGTGGAGGTGGTGCATTCCGGCCGTGGACGGCTCGAGGACTGCGAGGTGGAGCGGACCGGCGCGGCGGCGGTGCGTGTCGCGGACGGCGGCAACCTCTACATCGGCGGCGGCAGGCTGGACGAGTCGGAGGCGCAGGGGCTTCTGGTGGGCGAGGGCGGCGCGGTGACCGTACGCGGCTGTTCGGTCTCCGGGGCGAGGAGCACCGGCGTACGGGTCGACTCGAGCGGCGAACTGACCGCGACCCGGCTGCGGGTGCACGGCGCCGGTGAACACGGCGTGCTGGTGGGCGAGGGCGCCCGTGCCTCGCTCAACTCCTGTGACACCGGCGGCTGCGGCGGGGACGGCTTCCGGGTGGACAGCACCGAACCGGTCTCGCTGGCCGGCTGCTCGGCACGGGAGAACGGCGGCGGCGGTCTGGTGCAGACCCGGCCCGGTGACCGGCTGACCGTGGAAGATCTACTCAGCGCCGACAACGGCGCGCCGGACGCCTGGGGCGACGCGGCGCTGGACGACCTCGACCCGGCGCAGCAGGGCCAGGCCTCCGGACCGCTCGCTGAACTCGACCGGCTCATCGGTCTGGACAACGTCAAGCACCAGGTGCGCACCCTGGTCAGCCTCGCGCAGCTGGCCCGGCGCCGTGCCGAACTGGGCATGCCTGCCCCGCCGATGAGCCGCCATCTGGTATTCGCCGGCCCGCCCGGCACCGGAAAGACCACGGTCGCCCGGCTGTACGGCTCAGTGCTGGCGAGTCTCGGCGCACTGCCCAAGGGCCATCTCGTGGAGGTGTCCCGCGCCGACCTGGTCGCCCAGGTGATCGGGGGCACCGCCATAAAAACCACCGAGGCCTTCCAACGCGCCCTGGGCGGGGTGCTGTTCATCGACGAGGCGTACTCCCTGCTGTCCGACGGCAGGGGCTCGGGCGCGGACTTCGGCCGTGAGGCGGTGGACACCCTGCTGAAGCTGATGGAGGACCACCGCGAAGACGTCGTGGTCGTGGTGGCCGGCTACTCCGACCGGATGGAGGACTTCCTTGCCTCCAACCCGGGCCTGCAGTCCCGTTTCTCCCGCACGATCGAGTTCGAGAACTACAGCGTGCCCGAACTTGTCGCGATCATGGAGAGCATGTGTGCCGCGCACCAGTATGAGCTGGGCGAGGGCACCCGTGAGGCGCTGACCCTGCGCTTCGAACGGATGCCGCGCGACGCGAACTTCGGCAACGGCCGGGCCGCACGGCAGACGTTCGAGGAGATGGTGGACCGGCAGGCGTTCCGGCTCGCCGCCACGCGGGATGCCGAAGCGAAGGATCTGACACTGCTGCTGCCCGTCGACGTCGGCGAGCAGGAGGCCGCCAAGGTCGCCGGTAACGGCGACGCGGATTCCGGCACTCCGATGGAGCGGCTGAACGAGATGATCGGGCTCGCCGAGGTGAAACGCGATGTCACCGACCTGGTCAATCTGCTGGCTACGGCGCGGCGCCGGGAGGCGGCCGGACTGCCCGCACCGCGCATCAGCCACCACCTGGTCTTCACCGGGCCCCCCGGAACCGGCAAGACGACGGTGGCGCGGCTCTACGCCGAGCTGCTGGTCTCCCTCGGGGTGCTGCCCCGCGGCCAGTTGGTCGAGGTGGCCCGTGCCGATCTGGTCGGCCGGTACATCGGGCACACCGCCCAACTCACCCGGGAGGTCTTCGAACGGGCCCGGGGCGGGGTGCTGTTCGTCGACGAGGCGTACACCCTCACCCCGCCCAACGTGTCCGGGGCGGACTTCGGGCGTGAGGCGGTGGACACTCTGCTGAAGCTGATGGAGGACCACCGCGACGAGGTGGTGGTGATCGTCGCCGGCTACACCCAGGAGATGGACGGCTTCCTGTCGTCCAACCCCGGCCTGGCGTCGAGATTTTCACGCCGGGTGGGGTTCGGGCACTACTCGTCGGACGAACTGGTCACCATCGTGCGCCAGCACGCGGCGGCAGCCCACTACGACTGCGCGCCGGGCACCGCCTCGCTGCTGCGAGCCTACTTCGACTCCCTGCGCAGAGACCGTTCGTTCGGCAACGCCCGGCTCGCGCGGAGGGTCCTGGAAGGGATGATCACCCGACAGGCGGGACGACTCAGTGCGATGTCGGCACCCACCCTGGAGGAGCTGCGCACCCTGCTTCCCGAGGACCTGAACGGTCTGCAGGCGCCGGCACAGTGACGGCGCCCGATCACCATCGGAACACCAAGCCTATGATGCGGGCCATGCCTCGCCTCCGTCCCCGCATCCGGCCGGTCCTGACCGGCTGGCTCTCTCTGTCGCTCGTTTGCACGGCGGCCGCCGTGCCAGTCGTTCTGCCGCCCGGCGCGGTCGCGGCCGAAGCGGGCGCCCGGCAGGCCGACCCGGTGAAGCTGCCGGTCATACCGTCCGTACTCGACGACGGGGCGCCATGCACGGCGGGGGCGTCGAAGGTCGCCACGGCCGCGCCGCCGCAGCAGAGAACCCTGGCGCTCTCTCGGGCCTGGCAGTTCAGCCGGGGCGGCGGTGTGAAGGTGGCCGTGGTGGACAGCGGCGTCGCCGGCAGAGCCTCCGGTCTGGCGGGCCGGGTCGTCCCGGTCTCGGGTACCGGCGACTGCGTCGGGCACGGGTCCTTCGTGGCCTCTCTGGTGGCCTCCGCGCCCTCCTCCGGGACGGGGTTCACCGGGGTGGCGCCGAAGGCCCGGATCCTCGCGGTACGCGGTACCGACGAGCGCGGTGTGCCGAGCGCGGCCACGGTGGCCGCGGGGGTGCGGGCAGCGGCCGACGCGGGCGCTCGGGTGATCGTGGTCGCCCCGGCACTGGCGACCGGATCGCCGGGGCTGACGAAGGCCGTGGAGCACGCCATCGACCGGGACGCCCTGGTGGTCGCGGCCGCGGCCCCCGAGTCGGACACGCGCAAGGAGTCCGCGGCCAGGGACTACTGGCCCGCGGCGATGGACGGTGTGCTGTCCGTCCTTGGGGTCGCCGAGGACGGCACTGTTCCCGGCAGCACCGCCGCCCCCCGGCAGGCGGACCTCGCCGCGCCGGGCAGCGGTGTGATCGGCGCCGGCCCACGCGGCAAGGGGCACTTCATTGGCACCGGTTCTTCGCTGGCGGCCGGATTCGTCGCAGGTGCGGCCGCGCTGGTACGCGACCGGCATCCGGAGCTGTCCGCTGCCCAGACCGCAGAGCGGCTGGTCACGACCGCCTATCCCGCCGATGTGCCCAGGCTGGACATCTACGCGGCGCTGACGGCAACGGGCCAAAGCGGCCTGGTCGCTGCGGATTCCGCTCCGAAGCCGGCGCACCTGCCGTCCGACGCGGTTGCCGCGAACGCCACCCGACGGGCGTCCCTGCTGGGCGGCGCGGGAGCGGCCACCGTACTGGTTGTGGTCTGGGCGGCTCTGGCGGTACGCGCCCGCAGTCGGCGGACGGGCGCCACTCCGGCCTGACAGGACCGCACCACAACGCAGGAGGCTTCCGAGCCCGGCTGGACAGTTCATGCTCAACCCCTGGGTGCAACGAAGGCACCGCCCTACTCCAGCCCACCCCCCCCCCGGCTCGGCCGCACGCGAATGCGCGCCATGCGGCCGCCGGTTGTTCACATCACACCGGCAGCCGCACTGCGCCCGCTGCACGCGGAACCGCTCAGGCCGATCCCTCCTCGTCCACCAGGGCGGTCTGCATCAGCAACGGCTTGCGGCGCATGATGTACCTGGCGCGGCCGGGCGGCAGGTTCTTCGGCTTGGTATTGCCGAAGACGTAGCCCTCCGAGGGCGGGCACGACAGCAGCAGACCCGGCGTGTTGACCTCGTCCAGCCGCCGCATCAGCGGATCGTTCAGACCCCGTCCCGCACCGGTCGCCGAGCGGGCCACCACCACGTTCAGGCCGACCTCGTGACCGAGTGCCAGGAACTCGAAGAGCGGCGCGAACGGGTGGTCCATCGAAGTGGCGCCGCCCACCATGTCGTAGTCGTCGGCGAGGACGAACAACCGCGGCCCCTTCCACCAGTCGGCCAGCCGCATCTGGGCCGGGGTGATCTCCTCGCCCGGCAGCCGCAGTTTCAGCGCCCGGGCCGCGCCACCAACCAGTTCGCGCAGCGCGTCCGCCGACACCGCATGCCCGAGCCGGTACTCGCTCGGCACCGCGTCCGCCAGCTCGCGCCGGTAGTCGACGGTGAGGATACGCGCCTCCTTCGCGGTGTAGCGCTCGGTGATCGCACGGGCGAACAGCTTGAGAAGGTTGGTCTTGCCGCTCTCGGAGTCCCCCACCATCATCAGATGGGGAGTACGGCCGAAGTCGTGCCACACCGGCGCCAGAGCTTCTTCGTCCAGGCCGATGGCAACCTTGAGCGCGGCCTGGTCCAGCTGCGGGGCGGGCAGATCCCGCACCGGCAGACGGGCCGGCAGCGTACGCACCGCCGGGGCGGACGGCCCCTGCCATGCTGCGGTGACCCGGGCGACCAGATCGGCGACGCCCTCCGTGAGGTCATCGGTGGTGTGGCGTCCGTCGATACGGGGCAGCGCGGTCAGGAAGTGCAGCTTGCCCTCGGCCGTCAGGCCGCGACCACCGGTGTTGGGCACGGTCTTCGCCTTGCGCACGTCGATGGTGGAGTCCATGTTGTCGCCGAGACGCAATTCCAGCTTGGTCGCCGACTGGTCGCGCACCTGGGCGGAGAGTTCCACCCACCGCGTGGTGGTGACGACCAGGTGCACACCGTAGTTGAGACCCTGGGTGGCGAACCGGTTGAACACCGGGATGAACTGGTCGAAGTCCTGCCTGATGGACTGCCAGCCGTCGATGACAAGGAAGACATCACCGTGCGCCTCGTCGGCGAACTCGCCCTCGGCACGGCGCCGTCGGAAGGTGGACATGGAGTCGATGCCGTGGTCGACGAAGAACTGCTCGCGGTGCGTGAGCACGGCGGTGACCTCGGCCACGGTCCGGCTGATCCGCTCGCTGTGCAGCCGGGCGGCGACCCCGCCCACGTGCGGCAGTCCGGCCAGCTGCGACAGCGTTCCGCCGCCCAGGTCGAGGCAGTAGAACTGGACCTCGCGCGGGGTGTGGGTGAGAGCGAGCGAGGTCACCAGCGCGCGCACCAGGGTGGACTTGCCGCTCTGTGAACCGCCGGCGATGGCGACATGTCCGCCCGCCGCGGACAGGTCCACCAGCAACGGGTCGCGACGCTGGTCGAAGGGCTTGTCCACGATGCCGACCGGCACCCGGAGCTTGCCGGTGCCCGGCCATCCCCCGGCGGCGAGACCCCGCTCCTCGTCGGTCGTCAGCGGGGGCAGCAGGGAGTCCACACCGGACGGCTCGTCCAGCGGTGGCAGCCAGACCTGGTGGGCCGGCGGTCCCGCGTCCCGCAGCCGCTCCACGGCCACGGACAGCAGCGAGTCGGCGTCCTCGTCGGGCTTCAGCGGTTCGGGGTCCGGCAACTGGGCGGGTGTTCTGGGCACTACCCAGCCGGAGGTCCACGGCACGATCTGACTGGCGACCCGGGCCTGGACGGCCGCGGTGCGCCGCTGCTGGTAGGCGCCCGAGACATAAGCGGCACGGAACCGGACAAGCCCGTCGGTGCCGGACTTCAGGTATCCGCTGCCCGGCTGCGGCGGCAGTTCATAGGCGTCGGGTACCCCGAGCACACCGCGGCTCTCGATGGCGGAGAAGGTGCGCAGACCGATCCGGTACGACAGATGGCTCTCCAGCTGGTGCATCCGGCCCTCGTCCAGCCGCTGCGAGGCGAGCAGCAGATGGACCCCGAGGGACCGGCCGAGCCGGCCGATCATCACGAACAGATCCATGAACTCGCGGTGTGCCGCGAGGAGTTCACTGAACTCGTCGACCACCACGAACAGGCTGGGCAGCGGCGGGAGGTCGGCGCCGCCCGCGCGGGCCTTCTCGTACTCCAGCGCCGAGGTGTAGTTTCCCGCGGCGCGCAGCAGTTCCTGCCGGCGGATCAGCTCGCCGTGCAGGGCGTCCTGCATACGGGAGACCAGCGCAACCTCGTCCGCCAGGTTGGTGATTACCGCGGAGGTGTGCGGCAGCCCGTCCAGGCCGAGGAAGGTGGCGCCGCCCTTGAAGTCGACGAGGACGAAGTTCAGTGTTTCCGAGGAGTTGGTCAGCGCCAGCGCGAGCACCAGGGTGCGCAACAGTTCGCTCTTGCCCGAGCCGGTCGCGCCGATGAGCATGCCGTGCGGGCCCATGCCGCCTTCGGCTGACTCCTTGATGTCGAGCTCGACCGGCCGGCCGTCGGCGCCCACCGCGACCGGTACGCGCAGCCGACCGGCGCCGGTGGAGCGCCGCCACAGGGTCGACGGGTCATGCCGATGGAGATCGGGTATGCCCACCAGGGTGGACAACTGCACGTCCATGGCCAGCGGTTCGGAGGTGTCGCCACTGAGGCTCATCCGGTACGGGGCGAGCATCCTGGCCAGCGATTGGGCCATGACCGGCCCCACCGCGTCCGGCCTGCCGAGGAAGGTGGTCTGCTCCTTGCGGGTCTTGTCGGTGCGTACCAGCGCGACCTGTTCCGGCTGAACGTCGAGCCGCAGTGTGGTGCGGCCGGGGCGCCAGCGCAGGCTGCCGGACAGGTCGATCACCACCACATTGCGGTACCCGGCGCCGTCGAGCCGGTGATCCGCCTGTAGTGGCACCCCGTCGATCACCACAATGGTCAGTGGCTCGTCACGGCTGGGGGCGGCGTCCGGATCGAAGACGGGACGCTCGAAGACGTCGCCGCCCAGCAGGTCGTCCAGGTCACCGAAGGCGGAGACGACCATCCTGACGGGCCCCGCGCCGTCCGTGTCATGCGGATGCAGGTGGTGCGGCAGCCACTTGGCCCATTCCCACTCGGAGCGCCGCTCGTCCGACACGCACAGCGCGATCCACAGCTCCTCCGGCGGGTGGAACACCACCAGTTGGCACAGGGCCGCGCGGATCATGGCGCGGGCCGCCGCCTCGTCGCCGCGCAGCAGGATCCTCGACCACGATCGCAGATACAGCGCGATCGGCTGGTTGGGCACCGTCGTATAGGCGCGGACGAAGCGTCGCAGCGCGTGGGCGCTCAGCGGTTCGAGGTCCTCCACCGGCTTGGTGGCCAGCGGAGTCAGCCGCAGGGCGAGCTGCTGGTCACCGACGGCGATCCGGACCTCACCGAAGTCCGCGTCATGGGAGCGGCGTTCCCACAGGCGGGTGGTGCGGACCATGCCGCGCAGCGCGGAGGGCTCCGGGTGGCGCCAGGCCAGGGCGAGCTGCTGCTGGACGACGGCGGCCCGGACCTTCTGCCGGATCTGTGTCAGATACCGCAGGTAGTCGCGACGTTCACCGCGCAGCCGCTGCTTGCGCTCGCCGCTGCGCCGCATCCACTGTCCGACCAGCATGGCCGCTGAGGCCAGCACCATCACGCCGAGCGCGAGGTAGCTGAAGGTGCTGTTGCCACCGCCGGAGCGCATGAACATCAGCATCATCGAGACGGACATCATCGCCATCGGCAGGTACGTCCACACCGCGGAGGTGTCGGGGACGGTCTCCGGCAGGGTCGGCGGCTCCTGCAGGCTCAGCTCGCCGTCCGGCATCTCGGGGCCCCGGCGCCGCGCCGGACGCCGGAAGAGGACCACGCTCAACGCATTGTCTCCTTTAGTGCGGTCGCGGAAAGGCGCCGCCATGGTGGGGACCGGCCCTGCCGAAAAGGGCGTCGGTGAACGAAAGGATATGAACCGGCAGGGATTCAGAACTGACCGAGCCCGTTCAAGGCCGGCCGACCAGCCCCAGTAGTCTGCATCCGATCAACGCACCAATCCAAGCCCGGTCTGATGATGCTCAGAAAAGGCGCTCCCCACCATGACCGAAACCTCGACCGCGGGCCTGTGCCATCTCACCGTCCGCGGCCCCGACAAATCCATCGACCTGGCGGTGCCCTCCGACGTCCCGGTGTCCGATCTGCTGCCGACCGTCCTGCGGTACGCCGGTGCGGAGCTGGAGGAACAGGGCCTGGAGCACGGGGGCTGGATACTCCAGCGCCTCGGAGAGGCGCCCCTGGACGAGGAGGGCACGCTCGCTTCGCTGAATGTCACCGACGGCGAAGTGCTGTATCTGCGCCCGCACTCCGAGGAACTGCCCGAGGTGCATCTTGATGACCTGGTGGACGGCATTGCCACCACGATGGGTGACCATCTGCACCGCTGGGGTCCGCGGAGCACTCGGTTGCTGCTGCGCGGGCTGATGGGCTTCACGGTGGCGATCGGCCTGCTGATCCTGGCCTGGCCCGGCGGTGCCGGCACGGTGCGGGTGCTGTCCCTGGCGGCCACCGGCGCGCTGTTGCTCGCGGGCGCCGCGACGGCGAGCCGGGCCGTGGGTGACGTGGCCGCCGGGGCGGTGCTGGGTGTGTTCGCCGCGCCCTGTCTGGCCCTGGCCGGCTGGCTGGTGCCCGGCGGCGAAATCGCCGGACCCCACGCACACCAGGTGCTCGGCGCCCGGCTGGTTGCCGCGGGCGCGGCGGGAGCGGGTGGCGCGGTGCTGGCACTTGCGGTGGTCGCGCTCTACACGCCGCTGTTCATGGGGGTGACGCTCTGCGCACTGGCCACAGTGGTTGGCGGCGCGCTGATGGCCTTCGCCGGCTTCCCCGTCGAGCAAGTGGCCATGGTGATCGCGGCGTTCGGAGCGGCGGTGGGCGCCTTCGTACCCTCCATCGCCTTCAAACTCGCCGGGATGCGCATGCCGTTCCTGCCGTCCAACCCGCAGCAGTTGCAGGAGGACATCGAGCCCTACTCGGGCCGGGCGGTTGCCGCCGGCACCGAACTCGCCGATGTCTGGATGACGGCGCTCTATGCCTCGACCGGAGCGGTGTCCGCAGCCTGTCTGCTCGTGGCGGCGCTCCGGCCGGACCTGCCGGAGGTGGTGACGGCGCTCGTGCTGTCGCTGCTCCTGCTGCTGCACGGGCGGGGGCTCGGCAACGTCTGGCAGCGGCTGTCTCTCACCCTGCCCGGCGTATGGGGCCTCACCCTTCTCGTCGTTGCCCTGGCGGCGGCCGAACAACCTGATCAACGGCCGGTGCTGGCCGGCGCCACCCTTGCGGTGGCCGCGGTCGTGGCGATCTCGTCATGGGTCCTGCCGGGCCGGCGGCTCGTACCGTACTGGGGCCGGGCTGCTGAACTGCTGCACAGCGGACTCGCCATCAGTCTGCTGCCGCTGGTCCTGTGGGTCGTGGGCGTCTTCGGCGCCCTGCGTGGCCTGAACGGCTGAACGGGGGAAGACTATGCAGTCCAAGCGTGACCAGGTCCAGGCGCACATGTTCGTCATGGGCCGGCTCAACTCCGGCATGCTGCTCGCCGAACCGGACGCGCCGGAGAGCCCGCTGGGGCGTACTACCCGGGGCCTGGTGGTCGGAGTGGTGCTTGCCGTTCTCGTCGGTGCGGGCGCCTTCGTCCTCGGTCTGCTCCTCCCGGGCGGCAACGACTCCTGGCGCGGCGGCGACTCCCTGATCGTCAACAAGGACACCGGTGCGCGCTACCTGTATCTCGGCGGTCGGCTGCGTCCGGTGCGTAACTATGCGTCGGCTCGGATGCTGGGCGGCCAGAACCTCACCTCGGTCGACGTGGGCACGGCATCCCTGGAGGGAACGCCGATCGGCACCCCGGTCGGCATCGAGGGGGCTCCTGACACCCTGCCCGACACCGGCCATCTGGAGAGCGGGGCCTGGCGGGTGTGTTCCGCGATGGACCCTAAGGACGATGCGGCCACGACCGTACTGACGGTGGGGGGTGCCGGCGAGGGGGACCGCTCGCTGGGCACCGGTGAAGGGGTACTGCTGGCCGGCCCCGACAAGACTGCCTACCTGATGTGGCGGGGCAGCAGGCTCCAGTTGGACAAGCCCACCGGTGCGGTGAAGTCCCTCGGATACGGCTCCGCCGCGCCGCGTCCGGTGTCGGCGGCGTTCCTGGATGCCCTGCCCGAGGGCCCGGACCTGGTCGCACGCGATGTGGCGGGCCGCGGCGAGCCGGGCCCGTCGCTGGGCGGAGCGGCGACGAAGGCCGGCCAGCTCTTCCGGGTGCAGGTGCCCGGCGGCTCGCTCTCCTGGTATGTGCTGGGACGACAGGGACTTGAGCCCCTCACCGACACGGCCGCTGCATTGCTGCTCGGCGATCCGCTGACCCGCAAAGGGGCGTACAGCGGGCAGGACCCCGAGGTGCGGACCCTCACCCCGGATGTGCTCGGGGCACACCTGGCGCCGGGCGGCGTGGACGCCGCATCGGACAACCTGCCGGCGTCGCCGCCGCGGCTGGTCGATGTGTCCGAGGACATGACGGCGTGTGCGGTGGTGGAGGCCGGTTCCGGCGGCACCCGGGTGTCGAGCGCGCTGGTGCCGGTGTCCGCGCTGGCACCGCTGGTCCAGCGCGGCGGCACCGGCGGCATCGCCGCGTGCAGCCCGGTCCACGGGACCGTGGTGCGTCCCGGCCACGGCGCACTGGTACGGGTCCTGGGTGCGGGCGGCAACACGATGGGCGACACCACCTACCTGGTCACTGAGGACGGTGTGAAGTACCGGGTGGCCGGCGAGGAGGCGCTGACGGCACTGGGCTACACGGCACAGGACGCCCGGGCGCTGCCCTCGCCACTGCTGGCAATGCTGCCGACCGGCCCCGACCTCAGCCCGGCCGCCGCAAGCGGGACGACCGCCGCCACGACCACCCAGCCGGACTGTTCGGCGGCCGCCGAGCAGGCGGGGCACCGTCCGGCGGGGCGCACGTCAGCCAGGCCGAAGTCAGGGTGAATTGACAGAATCTGAACGGCACCAATTCTGGCGGTGGAATGTGCCTGAATGAATACTGAGAGTCCCGTGGAAGGGTGCATGGAATAGCGCCGGTTGCCCGCCGGCTGCCTTCCCTTGCCCGTTTCACCCATCCGTCTGCCCGTTCCTCACCCGTTTCCCGGGGCGAACCTCCTCGACTGCACCCACTATTTGACACCTCGTCAGATGTTACCGATTGCCTTCGCAGGAAAACATTTGGTTACGGACGGCTCGCTACCTCAAAGAGAGCTCATATTTTCCGAGGACTTCGTTGCTTCACACGTGCACCGTCCTTAGGATCACCAAACCGGAATCGCGTCCGTGCTTCCGTATCCCCAGCGGCACTCGCCGGTTTTCGGCGCTTCCAGCCGTGCGACAGGAAGGTGGACCCATGGCGGCAGTCCAGCAGTCAGCACAACAGGCGACACTCAACGGCATCAACGCGCTGGAGACGGCCAAGGCCGGCGTCACGAGGTGCCGGGAGGACGTGCTCGCAACCCAGGGCAATCTCTCGGCGGGCTACCAGGGCAGTGACGGCAAGGGGTTCTATGACCTGCTGGGGCTGTGGGACGAGCAGGTCGGGGTGATACTCAAGAATCTCCAGGATGTGATCGACTCACTCGACACCAGCAATCGGACGCACGGTCAGACCCAGAGTGGGGCCACCGAGGGCATCAGCACCGCCGTCTCCATGTCGAACGGGGCATTCGACGCCCTGGCCGGCTGACACGCTGCGCCATACGCGCGGCCCGGCGCCCCTGTCCGGCCCGCCCCGCCCCCTGAACACGGACCCTGACACCGAGAAGAGGCTTCTCATGCCCGACTTTACCGACGGCATCATCTATGTGGACTACAACCACATGAGCAATGCGGCCGACGACATGATCAGCCAGACCAAGGCCATCGGCGAGACCCTGGAATCGCTCGAGATGGAGCTCAACGAGCTCATGAAGACCTGGGAAGGCGACGACGCCAGCGTCTACAAGCAGAAGCAGCAGGCCTGGGACCAGGCATTGGTGAACATGGAGCAGATGCTGTCCTCCCACGCTTCCCTGCTCACGGACATCTCCGGCAACTACCAGTACAGCGAGAACTCACTCGCACAGATGTGGTCCGAGGTCCAGATCGGCCGCTGACCAGGAACCCCTGCACCGCCGTCAGGCCGCCGGTCGTGACGGCGGCGCCTGGTTGTTGAAAGGAGCACCCCCATGGCTGATCTCACCCACCTGGACGCCAAGTCGCTGCAGACGTTCCTGGATGTTGACGTCGCCGCGTTCATCGAGGAGCTCAAGAAGATCCGCCAGGACGACTGGGCGGCGGCGCTCAAGAGCATCCTGGAAGGCAAGGTCACGTCCAGCACGCTCCAGCAGAACCCCATCCTGGCTCTTGGGCTGATGGCCAGCGGCCAGAACGATCCGGTATTCGGCGCCGGCCTGATCAATGCCGTAAAGGCCGACGCACAGTCGTTTGACGATGTCCTGGCGTTCCAGCAGCAACTGTTCAAGGACATCGACAAGGATCTGCAGACGACCATCGAGACACTACTCAAGACCCAGGGAGCCAGCCTGGAATCAATCGACGGTGAGAAGCTGCTCGACCCCTTCAGCGATGTCGAAAACGACTTGAGCGAAGCGGGCAAGGGGAGCGGTTCTGGAAACTCCAGTTCCTGATCCCGCCGGTCCCGTCCGCCCCGCCCCCCGGAGAGCTTCGCCATGCCCAACACCGCCGACGCCGACGACTACTGGGGTCAGGCCGTCAACTTGCTGACGGGCTTCCCTATGCCGGTCCGCAAGACCCTGTTCGACTCGCTCAAGAGCGCGGACGGCATTCCGCTGTTCCGGATACAGCTCGACAGATTCGCCGTGCGACCGGTGAGCAGCGGGGACATGGGCTGGCATGTGAGCCCCGGTGAGGACTTCGACGTCGTGTTCTACGGCTCGGAGGACGGCGACGGCGCGCACCCGATCAGGGAGATGAACCGGATACGGATCGTCTTCATCGGCGTGGCGAACGACGCGAACGGCAAGGGCCGGCTGGCCGACCCCGGGGAGACCGGGCTCGGCGGCAAGTTCAGCAGCAGCGTCGAGGACGTCGACTGGGACGTCGGCCCGCTGAGCAACTACGTCGGCGGCCCAAGGGCCGCTCTCAATGCCCTGCTCAGTCCCGGCAACGGCTACTCGACCCGGGACGTCGAGTACAACGGCACCACGGTGGCCGACGCGGACGCAGTCGACCTCATGTCCTTCCGGCACACCGCCGACTCGTTCGACCGCACGGCGCAGTTCTTCGTACAGCAGGCGAAGGTACTCCAGCAGTGGGAGACGAGCCTGGGAGAGGAACAGGCCGCCTGGAAGGGGCAGGCGGCGGGACTCTTCTGGAACCTGATCCATGAGGTGCGGAAGAACTACGACAGTTATGTCGAACAGGTGGGCGGCGAGGGTTACCAGGGCCCCACCGCGATGATCGACGGACACCGGGCGACTTCCACCCCGGGGGAGGCTCTGGCAGTCGCACAGCAGCAGCTCCAGATTCGCGCCACCAACCTGCGCGACGCCTGGGACAGGTGGGCGGACGGCTGGCACGATCCGCACCGTTATGTCCTGCAGATCCTGGAACAGGACATCGCGCCGTGGATCGCCGCCAACAACTGGCCGTACATCCAGAAGCACACCGCATCGACCGGTTACGGCGCGAGCACGACCTACTCGAGCACGCCAGAGTTCAAGATGGACCACCCCACCTGGGGCCAGTTGTGGAACACCGACACCTGGAGGAAGATCGGCGAGGAGGCGGTCAAGAGGTGGAACGACAGGGTCGAGGCGATCCTGGGGACAGCGGGAGCCATGGTGCTCGCCGACCTCAAGAACAACTGGATCGACGCTTCCTCGTCCTTCGAGGACGCCCTGCGGACCGTCAGTCAGGACACGCTCTCCGACATCTACCAGCAGGAAGAAGCGGAGATCGCCCAGGAGCAAGCCGATCAGCAGGCCCAAGACCTCAACAGCTCACTGAACGATCTCGGCGGCGGCTTGGGGGACATCGGTGACAGCCTGAGCGGCCTCAACGACGGGCTCGGCGACCTCGGCAACGGGATCAATGACGGCCTCAACGGCTTCAGCAGCAGCCTCAACGGTCCCGGC